>NZ_JAAHGT010000727.1 GCF_010672385.1 Okeania sp. SIO2F4 | reverse complement strand
TACCGTAGTATTATTTTTTTCATTTGATATAATACCAATTCTAAAAAATTTTGCTATACTTGGATTTCATATTTAAAAATACTATTTATTGAGGTAATTTTATTGTTAGCTAACCTTTGTGATTTCTCCAGTTATTTTTACCACGTTCCAAGTGTAGTATTACTTTTGATAAATGGTATTATACCAGTTTGAAAAAAGAATCCTACAAAAATGTGTGTCTTGATCGGAGATACTTAAAAATATCTTCTCAGATTTATTTTAGACTGCTATATCTATTTGTTTTCAATATTTATTCCTTATTCTATCTTGCTTGCTTATACCATTTGTTACAAATATTTGGCAAATTAGTATAAGAGAAAATAAAAAAAAGGAATGAGGCTTTTTTTCATTCCTTACAGATACAATTATTTCTCTGCTTGCTCTAAGAAGGTAAGTTTAAAAAACCACTTTTACCCAAATATGAAACCATAGTTTCTAGATATTTATAATCTATAGAACTCAAGCTAATATTACTGCTTAATAACCCATCTTTAGTATTCTGAGTATCAATAATTCTTGATGGTGTATATGACTGTTTGTCTGTAGATTTTTCTATCTGAAACTCCAATTTAAAAAGATAAGGATATAAGACATTTTCTGGGTGAGATGATAACTCGGTTATCCAATCATTTAGTGACACTTTTTTGACGGAGGAATCTAAGGAATAAATCCAATCAAATAGATTGTTAAAAGATGTCGGAGCAGGATTCATTAAATGAAATGCTTTACCTAAAGAATTCTCTTGCTGAGACAAATGAACAATTGCTTGACTAATGTTATTTACAGGAACCCAGTTATCTACTAATTTACTTTCTAAAATTGGCACCATTCCTAATTGGATACAACCTTTAATCTGGCGACAAATTCTGTCATTGATGTTACTCACACCAGTGTTAGTATCTCCTGTTATCATTGGCAGGCGATAGATGCAGGTAGGAATTCCTCGGTCTCTTGCTGTCATTACTAACTTTTCTGCTACCCATTTACTCTGTTGATAACCACTTTTAATATTGGGAGTTTCAGTTAAATAATCAGATTCAAGAATGGTTGTATTTTCAGAATTACTAGATGATGGTAAAACTCCAATAGTAGATATAAAATGCACAGGTTTGACATTAATTTCACTAGCTAATCTTAAAATTTCTTGAGTTCCTAAAACATTGGTTGGTTTAAGTACACTGTAGGGGTAAATATGATTAACCCAAGCTCCACTATGATAAATCACATCAATCTGACTAGCAAGGTGGTTAAACTGTTCTGTTGATAATCCGAAAAATTGGCTTGATAAATCTCCTACTACAGGGATGATTCTAGAGCTAAATGTTTCATCCCAAAGTAAATAAGATTCTAGTTGATTTCGGAGTTTTTGTTTTGCTGAATCAGGATTGGTTTCACGGATTAAACAGTAGATATTTGCTGAGGTTTGTCGTAGTAATTCATCTAGCAAATAAGCTCCAACAAAACCAGTTACTCCTGTTAATAATATGTTCTGAGGTTTAACAATATTCTGACTAATTGTAGTTTGAGGAAGAATTGTCTGGTCTAAAATTGCTTCGGCATTAAAATCAATTTTTTCTTGGTCACAAACTCCTGTTTGAAGTATTTCCTCAATGGTAGGACCAAGTTTGATTATGGTGGGGAAGTCAAATAGAGTTTTCAGAGGAATTTTGATTTGAAAAGTTTCTCGAATTTGGGAAATAAGTTGAGTTGCTAATAAGGAATGTCCGCCTAATTCAAAAAAGTTATCGTGGATACCTATTTTTTCTACTCCTAATAATTCTGACCAAATATTCGCTAAAAGTGATTCTGTGGGGTTGCGCGGTGCAACAAAATTATTTTCTAATTCTGGTCGAATATTATCGGGGTCTGGTAAAGCTTTTCGGTCAATTTTACCGTTGAGAGTCAGAGGTAAAAATTCTAATTTTACAAAATTAGATGGAATAGCGTAGTCTGCTAATTTATCTTGCAAAAACTGACGTAAATTATTGGGAGAAAATTGCTTTTTGGTAGGCACAAAATAGGCTATTAAACGTTTGTTGCCAGAATTATTTTCCCGTGCAATAACTACAGCAGTTTGTATTTCTGGGTGGGAGGCGATCGCTGTTTCTATTTCTCCTAACTCTATACGAAAACCACGAATTTTGACTTGGTTATCAATACGTCCGAGAAATTCAATATTCCCATCTGGTAAATACCGTACTAAATCTCCTGTTTTATACAACCTGTTCCCTGTTCCCTGTTCCCTGTTCCCTTTCCCAGAAATAAATTTTTCATCTGTTAATTCTGGGCGGTTGAAATAACCACGAGCTAAACCAGCACCCCCAATGTATAACTCTCCGGGAACTCCGACGGAAACAGGTTGCAATTTTTCATCCAATACATAGACTTGAGTGTTCGCAAGGGGACGACCTATAGGAACAGTTTTAGTATTGTAGTTATTCTCGTCGTTGACAGCATAAGTGAGAACCCCGACGGTAGTTTCTGTGGGTCCGTAATGGTTGAGAATACGACATTGGGGCGAGTGTTGTTGAATTTTGGCGATTAAATCCCAAGTTGCTGCTTCGCCTCCCAAGATTAAACATTGACGCGGCAATAAATAGGGGGATGGGTTGGATGTTAAGAGAGCGGAGAGGTGAGAAGGAACAATTTTTAGGTAGTCGATGGGATGGCGTTGGCAATAATCTGCTAATGCTGTTGCATCGGAGGCGCATTCTTGGGAAATAATGTGCAGACATCCCCCACTGCATAAAGTAGGAAAAATAACTGTGTTACCTAAGTCAGCAGCAAAAGTGGAAACTATTGCGGATGTCGCAATAGAAGAAATTTGCAGTTTTTCTTGGATACCGCGCAGGTAATTTAGAATTTGTCGGTGTTCGATGGCAACACCTTTGGGTTTACCTGTGGAACCCGATGTATAGAGAATGTAGGCAAGATTTTCGGCGGTGACGTTGTTGCTAGGATTTGTTTGTGGTTGTTGGTTAATGGTAGTTATAGGATTTTTTGCCAAAGTGGAAGTTAAATCTTCTGTATTTTCTGTTTTTTCTTCCCCATTTCCTATTTCCAACTTCTGGAAGACATCTATTATTTTAATGTCTCGTTCAAGGTTTTTAGGCGCAATTTCCGATTGAGATAATAGGATGTTAACTCCTGCATCTTCTAAACGAAAAGCTAGATTTTTTTCGGGTAATTTAGTATCTATTGGTAGGTAAGCTCCACCTGCTTTGAGGATAGCTAATATAGCGATAATTATTTCGAGCGAGCGCTCCATAAAAACCCCTACTATTGTGTCAGCTTCTACACCAATTTTTTGCAAATAATGAGCTAGTTGATTTGCTTGAGAATTAAGTTCTGCATAAGTAAGTTTTTGCTCTTCAAATACTACTGCTATATCATTGGGAGTTCGTTCTGCTTGTGACTCAAATATTTGGTGAATTAATTTGTCTTGTGGATAATTTTGTTCGGTTTTGTTTAACTCATTTAAAAGACGGTTACTTTCAGATTCACTGAATATATTTAACTTACTTAAAGATGTTTCATGCAGCTTTCCCGCATTAAGATTTTCAACGGTACTGGTAACTAAAGTCTCAAATTGTTTTGCAAAAGATTTAATTACATCAATATTTATCAGTTCCGAATTATATTGAAATTCTGCTGTGATAGATTCCTGAGTTTTGATGCAATTTAGTTTGACTTTGAAGTTGTCAAAAATGACAGACTGATTTTCTAAACTAAAAGATAAATCTCCTCCATAATAGATGTTTGAGATATCGATAAACTCAAAACCCATAGCAGGAGGTTCTGTTTCTGAGTTAATAAAATATTCTTGTCTTTCCGAAGCTTCCTCGAAGCGATCGCTAATTTCTTCTAATAATTGAGTAAATTTTAAATCCCCTTGCAACTGACAAGAAATAGGTAAAGATTTTGCTAGTAAACCCATTACTTCTTCCAAGTCTTCATATTGTCTCCCAGAAAAAACTGTTTTGACAGTAATATCCGATTGCTTTGTAAGTCGCCAAAGTAAAGTTTGCCAACAACCAAGTAAAAAATTATCAATGGTAATATTAGGCAAAATATTTGCTTCTAATTTAGCAATAACATTAGGGTCTAAATTTAAACTATATTCTTCTGGTGTAAATTTTTCTGACTCAAAGTGAGAATTTTCAAAAGGTAAATTCACTGACTGGAATTGCCGATTTTGCCAATAAGCTATTTCTGTTTCTGCATCCTTTTCTTCCAATAATTCATTTTGCCATTCTGAGAATTGTAGATATTGTACTGCTTCCTCATCAAAATCTGATTCTTTGCAGCATAAATTGTAGCTTTCACTAATTTCTTTAACCAAATTATTTAGGGTGAAACTATCAGCGATAAGTGCAGGTAAACTAACCAATAAAATATGTTCTTCTTCAGACAGAGTTAGGAAAGCTGTAGGAAATATTGGTTGTTGGTCAAGTTGAGCCATCAAACCATTTTGATTTTGTAATATTTCCCCTATTTGCTCTGTTTGTTTTTCTGATTTAAAGTTGCTTAAATTTAGATGATTCCAGTAAATTTTGCCGTTGTCTAAAATTACTTGAATCGGCATTTTGATACCAGGGCGACGTTGGAATGTTGTCCGAAAACTGTCATGTCGGTTGAGGATTTTTTCAAGTGCAGATTTGAGAATATTTACTTTGACTTTTCCTTGAATTTTTATCGTACATTTGGCTAAATAGTTGATATTATTTTCTTGTAATTTCCACAAATATTTTTGTTGAGGAGAGAGTCTAAATCCGGCAAGAGTTGTAGTAGTCATAGTTATTAGTTTGTATTTTTAGATAATAAAGAAAGAGTTTATTAATTTTCTGATTCTTATAATTTAAAGAATTGGGCTAAAGCTCAACTACAAGTAAAGAGTTTATTAATCTTCTGATTCTTATAATTTAAAGTATTGGGCTGAAGTTGAACTACAAGCAAAGAGT
>NZ_JAAHGT010000726.1 GCF_010672385.1 Okeania sp. SIO2F4 | reverse complement strand
ATTCCCGCTCAAAAAGTCGAGAGTTTCGAGAATAGTATTGATTCAGTAATTGGGGAAAAATCAACGAATTTTAGAGAAGGGGAAAAATTGACTGGAGAAGGAAATAGAGAAGTTATTATTCCTGATGGAGAAGATGGGATTCAATCTCCTACTTTCAATTTGATTCCCGCTCAAAAAGTCGAGAGTTTCGAGAATAGTATTGATTCAGTAATTGGGGAAAAATCAACGAATTTTAGAGAAGGGGAAAAATTGACTGGAGAAGGAAATAGAGAAGTTATTATTCCTGATGCAGAAGATGGGATTCAATCTGCTACTTTCAATTTGATTCCCGGTCAAAAAGTCGAGAGTTTTGAGGAGACTATTAATAATTTACCTTACCCAGATGCAGTAGAAGAAAATCTTGAAAAAACAGGTAAATTTGCAACTTTTGAATATCAACAACCAGACTCAGAATTTCCCCAAAATTTATTAAAATTTCCAGCAGCAGATAGAGAACATGGGATTCAACCTACTACTTTCAATTTGATTCCAGAGAAAAAAGTCGATAGTTTCGAGAATACTTCTAATAACTTACCTTACCCAAATGAAGTAGAAGAAAATCTTGAAAAAACAGGTAAAGTTACGACTTTTGAATATCAAAAACCAGAATCAGAGTTTCCCAAAAATTTATTAAAATTTCCAGCAGCAGAAGCTTATATAAATCAAGCTAACCTTGCCTTGAAACAAGGAAATTTAGCAGCAGCGATCGCCTCTTGTAAACAAGCTTTGAAAATTCAACCAGATTATGCTCCATGTTATGTAACTTTAGGAAATGCTTTTTACCAACAAAATAATTTAGAATCTGCTTTGCGTGCTTATAGTCAGGCTTTAGAAATTGAGCCGGAAGTTGCAGAAGTTAATGGAAATCTTGGTAGTGTCTATTTGCAGTTAGGTGAATATAAACAAGCGCTTTTTCATTATCAAAAGGCTATTGACTTAAAACCTGGTTTGGCTGGTATTTATTGGAATCTTGGCAAACTATTTCAATATTTGGGAAAGGTTGATGAAGCTCTTGATGCTTGGGAAAAAGCATTAGAAATTCAACCGGATATAGTGGAGCCAGACTTTCACTTTAAGTTAGGCAATACTCTTGTTAAACTGAGTAGAATTAATGATGCAGTTAAGAGCTATGAGAGAGCAATTAATCTGAAGCCAGATTATACGGAAGCTTATAGTAATTTAGCTAATATTTTAGGAAAAGAAGGGGATAAAGAAGCAGCAGCTAATTATTATCAGCAAGCACTGAAAATTAATCCAGACTTAAAACATTTACATGAAAAACTAGCTAATAATTTATTGCTGAAAGGTGACTATGACCAAGCAATATTTCATTATCAAGAAGCAATAAAATATAACCCTAACTCCTATGATGCTTATGCCAACTTAGGAACAGCACTTTCCAATAAAGGATTATTAGAATCAGCACTAGAAAAATATCATAAAGCATTAGAACTTAAACCAAACTGGGCAGAAGTATACTCTCGCATCGGACATATTATTAAACAAGAAAAAATGGAAGAAGCGATCGCGACCTTTGAAAAAGCTATCGAAGTTAAACCAAAATTTGTCGAAGCTCATCAACAATTATGCGATTTGCTGAGTCATACAACTAAACTTGCCGAAGCAAGAAAAGCTGCCGATAATTTCTGTAATTCTTGTGGAGAAATAGCTCCTATTCTTTCAGGAGTTGCCTTTTTATTTTCCTACTTTCAATCAGGAGTTAGTGAAGTGGCAAACTCCAAACTTTCAGAAGTAGAAAAAATCTGTTATCAAAGTTGTGAAACCTTCACCGAAATAGAAATAAAACTACTCTATGAAATTTTCTTATTTGCCGTTTCTCACCTCCGAGATGACTTAGAAAGAAACGCTAATTTTTACAAATTAATAGCCAAACAATATTATCAAAATCGACCCACAATTTATCAAACGACAAAAACTCATACCTCTAGTTCTCAATCCTTAAAAATAGGATTCCTTTCCAAACATTTTCGCCGTCATTCTGTAGGTTGGTGTAGTGAAGCTTTAATCAGAGAATTATCTCAAATTACACCAGACGTTCATCTCTATATTACAGGTCCGTTGAAGAGAGACGATATTACTCAAAGATTTGAACAAATGTCTGTCAAAACTTATTGGCCGAAAAAGTATCCTAATGGGTTTCCGTCTTATGAAGAAATTACTGCACAAATATTAGAAGACAAGTTAGATGTAGTAGTAGATTTAGATTCAATGACATTGCCAGTAAATGTACATATTCTCCATGAAAAACCTGCACCAGTTTGTATATCTTGGTTAGGTTTTGATGCACCCTATATTTCTGAAAATAATTATTTTTTATGTGACTGGTATACCCATCCCCAAGGAAGAGAAAAACATTATCTAGAAAAATTAGTTAGATTGCCAGAAACATCTGTAGCTGTGGATAGGTTTGATAGTCGTTCCGTTGATAGAAATTATGCTAGAAATAGTCTCGGAATTGATTCAGATAAAATGGTTTATTTGTGTATAGCACCGGGGCGAAAAACTAATCCAGAAATGGTACGCGCTCAACTGAAAATTTTGCAACATACCCCACAAAGTATATTAATTCGGAAAGGTCAGGGAGACGTAGATATAATTTATCAAACCTATCTTCAAGAATCTGAAAATTTAGGTGTAGACTTTAATCGAATTATCTTTTTAGGACAAACTCAAACAGAAGAAGAACATCGAGCAATTTATCAGATAGCTGATGTTTTGTTAGATTCTTATCCTTATAATGGTGGTACTCATAATTTAGAAGCTTTATGGGAAAACTTACCAATAATAACTAGAGCTGGCGAACAATATTTATCTCGGATGGGTTACTCATTTTTGCAGAATATAAATCTAGATATAGGAGTTGCTTGGAGTTGGGAAGAATATACAGAATGGGGAATTAAATTAGGTAAAGATAATGGTTTAAGAAATTCGGTGCGGGAGCATTTGCAAAAGTCAAAAAATCCAGATAATTTAGCCCCTTTGTGGAATCCTCAAAAATTGGCAAAAGAGATGTATCAGATATTTGCTGAACTTTTGGTTTCGTCGGATAGATTATTGAAAGAATAGTATTTGAATAAAAATCAATAGGTAGTAGTGTACAAGTAGTGATTTTCTCAAAAAAAGTCAAGTAGTGTGCAAATACTATTTCTGAAAAACCAACAAATTAGAAGTCTTTTCTATTGCCTGTTTCTTGTCTTTACTTTACTTTGACTTAACTATAACGTCTCAGTTATGAGATTTTAGATATTGGTCTGGATAGAACCTCCTTTTACTGATTATTTACTTTGACTTAATTGCAAAGTCTTAGTTATGAGATTTTAGATAAAGATTTGAGCGATCGTTTCCTGAGCAGACTATTGCTTTAACTCAAACGTCTTAGTTAAATTTTGACACTTAACTTCTGAGTGGGGTAGGTAAAATTTATTTTGAAAATTCAACTTAACAGCCTACTTTTTCGTCCTAGGAGAAAACTGACTATCTATTTTGATTTAACTGCAACGTATTAGGGACTTCCAAATAAAAAATTATCCCATTAGCTATGAAAATAAGGGAGTAGGGAGTAGGGAGTAGGGAAGAAATTGAAAAAGTAAGGGAGTAGGGAATAACCAGTCAGGATATAGTAGATTTAGGGAGTACAAAAATTGGGATAATTTATTTTCTCCTATTCCCTTAGTTATGAGATTTTAGATAAAGATTTGAGCGATCGTTTCCTGAGCAGACTATTGGTTTAACTCAAACGTCTTAGTTAAATTTTGACACTTAACTTCTAATTCGCGTAGATAAAATTTATTTTGAAAATTCAACTTAACAGCCTACTTTTTAGTCTCAGGAGAAAACTGACTATATACTTTGAGTTAACTGCAACGTATTAGTTAAACGTATTAGTTAAACGTATTAGTTATGAGATTTTAAATAAAGATTTGAGCGATCGTTTCCTGAGGAGACTATTGGTTTAACTCAAACGTCTTAGTTGAATTTTGACACTTAGGTTCTGACTCTGGTCAGCAAAATATATTTTGAAAATTAAATTTAACAGCTAAGTTATTAGTCCTGGGGAAAAACTAACTATATACTTTGATTGAAACTATAACGTCTTAGTTACTAGATTTTAGATAAAGATTTGAGCGATCGCCTCCTGAGCAGACTATTAGTTTAACTCAAACGTCTTAGTTAAATTTTGACACTTAACTTCTGAGTGGGGTAGGTAAAATTTATTTTGAAAATTCAACTTAACAGCCTACTTTTTAGTCCTGGGAGAAAACTGACTATATACTTTGATTGAAACTATAACGTCTTAGTTACTAGATTTTAGATCGAGCAGTGAGCGATCGCCTACTGAGCAGACTATTGCTTTAACTCAAACGTCTTAGTTAATTTGACACCCAACTTCTAAGTTGAGATTCATCACTCAATTTTATTGCTTTTGAAAATTCAACTTAACAAACAACTGTTTAGTTCCACCAGAAAACTAACTATATACTTTGATTGAAACTACAACGTCTTAGTTACTAGATTTTAGATAAAGATTTGAGCGATCGCCTACTGAGGAGACTATTGGTTTAACTCAAACGTCCTAGTTAAATTTTGACACTTAGGTTCTGACTCTGGTCAGCAAAATATATTTTGAAAATTAAATTTAACAGCTAAGTTATTAGTCCTGGGAAAAAACTAACTATATACTTTGATTGAAACTATAACGTCTTAGTTACTAGATTTTAGATCGAGCAGTGAGCGATCGCCTTCTAAGGTAACTATATACTTTGATTAAACTACAACGTCTTGGTTATGAGATTTTAGATCGAGCAGTGAGCGCTCCCCTCCTGAGCAGACTATTAGTTTAACTCAAACGTCTTAGTTAAATTTTGACACTTAACTTCTGAGTGGGGTAGGTAAAATTTATTTTGAAAATTCAACTTAACAGCCTACTTTTTAGTCCTGGGAGA
>NZ_JAAHGT010000725.1 GCF_010672385.1 Okeania sp. SIO2F4 | reverse complement strand
TTCTAATCATGGAGGTAGACAGTTAGATGGAGCGATCGCTACTATTGATGCTCTCCCAGAAGTAGTTGCAGCAGTAGGAAATCAAGTTGATGTATTAATAGATGGGGGTATCCGCAGAGGTACAGATATATTGAAAGCTTTAGCATTGGGGGCAAAAGCAGTTTTAATTGGGCGTCCGATTTTGTGGGCGCTAGCGGTGGACGGAGAAACTGGGGTGCGTCATTTGTTGGAACTATTGCGTGATGAATTAGATGTGGCCATGGCATTGAGTGGGTGTGCTAATATAGAAAATATAGATGCTAGTTTGGTACGTCAATTCAGCTAGTAAAATTGAAAATTTATATCGAGTTTTATATTTTTATAGGGACTAAAAAAATGAACAAATCTAAAATCGTTAATAATCCCAAAGTAAATGAAATAGACGAAACTAGAAATACAGGTATGGCTTACCTTTTATGGTGTTCTGGTTTCTTAGGTATTTGTGGATTACATAGATTTTATTCGGGGAAATATTTAACAGGTGCTATCTGGTTAGCTAGCGCAGGTTTATTAGGAATAGGTCAATTATTTGATGTATTCTTTATTCCTGGAATGGTAGAAGAGAAAAATCTGAAAATGCTGAAGAAACGATTAGATTCTGGGGATATATTTAATTACTTACCCCAGGAACAAATAGAGAGAATTTTAGAAAAAAATCCTCCCAAGTCAGACACACAAATTATTCTTGAATTGGCAAAGAAAAATCCAGAAGGAATTTCCATAGCCGATTGTATTATTGCCACAAATAAAACAGTACCAGAAATGAAAGAACTGTTAAAAAGTTTATATAAAGAGGGATTAGTTGAAATGGAAAATCACCCCGAAACAGGAGCAGTTATTTATAAAGTTTTTTAGTAAAGATGTTGATAAAGTACAGTCTTTTAAAGGGATGAGAAAAATATTCGATTTAGTATTTCAAGCCTCTAGTTTAAGCTAGAGGTACTGACAACTGATAACTGACAACTGAAATGACTGAAACACAAACAAATACACTGGCAATTGCTCAAGCAGCTTTTGAGAAATTGACTCACGGTTTAGCAACTGGAGAATGGGAACAATTTTTAGATATACTTACTGACGATTTTACCTTTTGGTTTCCTGTAGGCAAATTTCACGGTTTAAACAAGGGAAAAGACCGTGCCAGAGAATTTTTTAAGTATGTTTCCGAAGCATATAGTGAAGGACTTTCAATTACTTCTTTAGACCGCATTACTAGCAATGAAACAACAGTGGTCTTTGAATTTCGAGATGAAGGTCCTATGTGGGGAAAACCTTATAAAAATCGAGTAGCAATTTCTTTTGATGTCCGAGGTGACAAAATTTGTGCCTACCGAGAATATTTAGGTAGTGACGGTAAGTCGAATTAATTAATTGGAGATACTAATAGACATCTCCAATAATAAAAAATAAAATCAATTATCCCACATAAATCATCAATTATTTCTCCCTACTCCTTGCTCCCTGCTACCTACTCCCTCTTTTGTGGAGATGTCTAATGGGACTTACACAAAATAGAAGCAAAAAATAGGCTCAAATATAGACTGGCATAGGCTTTGACGTCAAAAAGGTATAAATCTTTAATCAGTAAGGGTTCTAGCCATTTTTAGGTCATCGACGTAATTCCGTTGTCTAGACTGACTTTAACCCATTTTTTCTCCCAGAACAGGATTTATAATAGGACTTACGCAAAACAATGTATTTCTGTCATTACGAGCGATAGCGAAGTAATCTCAAACGTCGAAATTGCGTTTCTTATGCGTAAGTCCTGTATAAATGTCCTAACCTTAATGCGTAACGCTATATACCACTTTGAAAAAAGAATACTACAAAAAGCTGCATCTCTATCGGAGATGCTTAAAAAGAGCAACTTTATCAGTCATACAAAATCCGGATAATTACTATATCTAAGTCCGCAGCGACTGGAACGGAGTCGAAGGAAGCAATCTCAGGGACGCAGGGAGATTGCTTCCTTCCGTCGCAATGACGAGTGTTCAACCGGATTCTATATCATATCAAATCCGGTAGCATTGGTGTAATTAGATAAAGATGCTGGGGAGATGGGGAGATGGGGAGATATAGAAAGATTTAGCAATAACTGAAGATGGAACATTTTTTTATACCGAACCCGAGCGGATTCTATATCAGAGATTACTTTTAACTTTTGAGTTTTGACTTGCGTGTAGCGCCATACTATTACTTTGATTTAATTCCAGTTTGCAAAACTTCCAAAACTTGCTGCATATTTCCTGTCAACATAGCAGACACATCTAACCATAACCCTGGAAATACCACAGAACAAATCACCCCCCGTTCATCCGGTATCAAGGAAATATAATCCCCATCCTCTAGACTAAACCAATCAATTTTTTGCTCAAACACCTGGCAAACAATATATTCCCGTACTCCACTACGCTGATAAGCAACTTTTTTATCCCCTAAATTTATAGTTGCACTACTAGCAGCAATTTCCACAACCAGTTCCGGTGCCCCTTCTATATACCCATCATCGCTAAGTCTAGAGTTTCCACCACTTTCCGGGTTAATTAGCAAGACACCATCCGGTTGTGGTTCATTATCAATATCCAAGCGAACTGTTGGTTCAATTCCCATTTGCACTTCAGGTGTAGCAACTTTGTATGTCCATAACCAACCAATAATATTGCCGTGAGGTTCAGCGTGGGGTTGGAAACGTAACGGGGATGCCATATAAACAACTCCTTGAATTAATTCAGCTTTTTTAACTTCTGGCATCCCTTGATAACGACGCTCGAATTTTAGTCTGGTTAAGCGATCGCCATTTTCTAATGGTGGCAATTGATAATTTAAGGTTTTAGGTATTGAAGATGTCATTTCAGTTATCAGTTATCATATAGAATCCAGTTGAACAATCGTCCGCAGCGACGATAGGAAGCAATCTCAGAGGTTGCGCGAGATTGCTTCCTTCCATGAGTGTAAGTCGCAATGACTTGGGTGGGGAGGTTTGATATAGAATCCGGTTATATAGCAATAGCAATAGTATATGTTATAATTATAGTTCAATATTCAATCTCCCCTGCTCCTCTACTCCATTATGCTATATTTTTATCCATTACCATAGGGAGTAAATTGACGCTTAAAAGCAGAATGAAAACCTATAACTATATCTGAAGTAGGTACACCCATCTCTACTAACCTCTCAGCAACAGACGCTTCCGTACCATTATATTGAATCCAAATTTTGCCATCTATAATATCAAAGTGCATCACCGGACCAAATACTCGTTTATCCCCTTGCCAACCTACATAAGCTAGTTGATAATGGTCATGTTCTCTATCAAATATTAGTTCTGCGTTTACTGTATCAGCGGTAGTTGCTATTTCTGCGTGTGAACTCAAAATTTGCCGAACAAATTGTCGATATTTTTCTAATTTATCCATTGAGATATCACCTCCAATTGAGGATTATAAATAATCAGTTTGACTTGATAACGTTTAAGAGAACGTTGGATAAAAGGAAGTTGAAAAAAATCTTGATAAGTTTCTACAGGAATAGCTAAATAAACAATTCGGTCTGCTTCTTGCTCTTCAAGTGCTTGACAATAGTTAAGATATTGTCCCAATGCAGTATGAAATGAGCTAATATCTGAGTCTGTAATAAAGCTTTTAATTTCTACAGCAATTTTTTCAGAACCTCGTTCTGCTGCAATGGCATTTTCTGCTGCCAAATCGATTTGTAATTTGATAGCTTCACTAATCCGAATTGTGAAAGGATCGTGGGTCATTTCAGTTATCAGTTATCAGTTAGCCTCCTATCGGAGGAACTGCGCAATTCAGTTATCAGTTATCAGTAACCTCTGGTTGAACCCAGAGGCTTGAAATAAAGAACTTTTATCTTTTCATCCCCTTAAAAGGGGAGGCTTTAAACCTCTTTTTTTGGTAATATTCCATCCATCTTTGATTAGAGCATTTTTAACCTGTTGATGGAAAATGTCTTTAGCCATTGTAGATTGTTTTCATATTAATATAAGGTTTAAGGGGAATATAAATTGGAAAAAAACTATATCATTTACTTACATAATTTTTGAAGCAAATTAAGTACAAAGCTTTATCACTATCAAAATCTTCGCCCCTTTTGTATCATCTCTGGAAATGATTCCTTGTCAATGAATACTTCCTGTCTGAGTTGTCGCATTTGATAAATTGCCACTAAAGTTGATTAAAGTTGATTCTCTCGTAACAGGTTTTCCCCAAGCATTATACCGGGGTTGTTCCTGTTCCTGAGATAATGGCTGAAAATTTACCATTATTTCTAAGTCTGTATCTTTCGTCTCCGATGACATTTGCACTTTTAATATCCCATCAGAATCTATATGAACTTTTAATTAGACCTCTCCAGAAAATAAACTTGCTCTTTATTTAAGACAAGCTAGAGTTGTCAAATTCATTCTCCAAAATCATTTTTAGTATCTTTTTCGTAAAAATATATACCCTTTTTCCTGTTAAGTGTTCCCTGTTCCCTACTAGCCACAAAAAATATATATCTTTTTCACGCCTATGTCTATTAAATACTCTGCACGATTAACCTCCTATTCTTTGGTGTGAAAACTATGGATTTTTTCTGGCAAGCGATCGAGTTCAATTACAGGAATATTTTCTGCTTTGAGTTGAGCTTTTACTTCCTCATTTCCATGTTCTAATTTAATCCGACCTTGCAGTTGAGGAATTAAAGCAGACCATTGTATTTGACTCAACTCCCCAACTAAAACAATTTCTGGTCCCTCATCTACCTCTAATTCTGACTCCATTAACAAGTTCATCACCACGCTAGATAAAATTAAATCTGCATCCTCAGCAGTAATATTGCTGTTATCTATTAATAGAGTCATCTTAGCTTTCTCTGGATGAGTCACCAGATTTTTAATTACTTCTTGTAATTCTAATCCCACCGTTTCTTCTGGTTGCGACCAGTCTGGGAAAATAATTAAATA
>NZ_JAAHGT010000724.1 GCF_010672385.1 Okeania sp. SIO2F4 | reverse complement strand
TTTTAGCAACTGGATTAACTTTTAGGAAATCTTTATTAGCTACAATACGCTGTTGAAGTATGGTAAAGCCAAAGTTTTTTCCATCTAGAGATGTATCTTTTTCAGTCAAATTTTCCATAGATTCTGGTAAGGATGTAAAAGGAACTTCTAAGTAAACTACATCTTTATTTCGTTTTAATTGTGTAGATATCCAATTAGGATCGTAGGCATAATAAATAATAGGTTTTCCCTGCTTGTAGCGACTTATTGCATCTGCTAGAAGAATTTCATATTGTCCTTGATTATGTTCTACTGTATCTTCTAATCCATAAGTTTTGAGATGATGGTTAATGACTAATTAACAAGACCAACCAGGAGGGCAACCTACTAAATTAGCTTTACCATCTCTATCTGAATCAAAAATTTTGGCAATTTTTGGATCTTTGAATTGTTCAATGTTAGTAATGTTATATTTATCGGCTGTTTTTTTGTCAATTTCATATCTTTGTATTCCATCAAGAGTTAACATTCCAACTTTCTCTAACTTTTCTTCGCCACCAGAATTTTCAAAGTATTCTTTGTGTTGTGGTTCATAATAAATGGTGCTATAGTCTAAATCTCCATTAGCAAGAGAAATATAAATGGGAGGATATTCAATTTGTTTTGGTTTTTCTATCTTGTAGCCTAATTTTTCTAGACCAATATTGACAATATAGGTTTGAAATAATTCTTGTATCCAGGTACTATTGGCACTCCGAATAGTTATAGTTTTAGAGCTAGGAATTTGTTGACAGGAAGTGAAAATTATTAATATGCTTGTGAGAACTGTTCCTAAGAAAATTTTCAGGTATCTTTGTTTCATTTGAGTTTGATAGAAAAATTTTTAATCGAAATAATATTAAGCACCTACACAGAATTGATTACCTACTCTAATTCTCTGTAAACCTTGCAGTAAAAAAGTTTCAATTTGGGAAAATGTGTAATTAATTTTGTGTACCTGCTTAGAGTAATTTTTAACTGGAGTTTAGACTAATTATAGCTGGCCTTAAACTTGCCGAAGAAGAATAGGGGCATGGGCTAAATTCACTGAAACCCTAGATTATTTGAAGACCCCAAAATTTAGTCTAAACTCCAGTTTTAGCTAAATTAAGTCAAATAGCGAAAAATTGATAATCTCCACCAATTTTAATTGTGGCAAACTTAGATATTTTAAGGCTTGATAACTCTATTCTAGATTTTAAATCTACACTCAGCTTTTTTATAATTTTTCAATCCACAAAAATCTAGTTTTTTCCAGTGCTTGAATAGTACATAGCAACCATAAATCATTTAGCTTTCATGTAATAATTTTTTTTGCTCGGTCAACTATAGCAATACACATTTAGGTATTTGATATTACTAAATGCTGTTTGCTGAGTATTTTGATAGAAAAAACCTTGGTTAGATATTAATTTTAACTTTTTACTTGCTCGTAGCAGTATAGAAACTAAACTTATAAATTCAATCCTATATCACTTTCAAAATCTGCCATATTCTCTTGAGTTGAGACTGAAATATTTTCCATTTTCCATCCAGTATTAGCTTGATTATGATTTTTAAGTTCTGCTAAGAGTAGAATATTTAGAGCAGTTTTTAGGAAAGTCAGGTCAAAATTAATATTAATCTCTTTGTTTTTTTTCCTGTTCCCTAAAATTATCAAAATTTTTACCTCCAACACTACAAAAATTATGTAAGATCAAATCCGGTAGTATCGGTATAAATAGGAACTTCTTGGCAAGATGTGAAAATTATTAATAAACTTGTGAGGACTGTTCCTAAGAAAATTTTCAGGTATTTTTGTTTCATTTGAGTTTGATTGAAAAAATTTTAATAGAAATAATATGAGAGTAATTTTTAGCTAAATTAAGTAAAGTAGGGAAAAATTGATAATCTCAACAGATTTTAATTGTGGCAAACTTCGATATTTTGAAGTCTTATAGATCTATTCTCGATTTTAAATCTACACTCAGCTTTTTTGGGATTTTTTTAACTCACAAAAATATAGTTTTCCGACTGCTTGAATAGTACATATAAATCCTGAATAATTTGACTTTCATTTCAGATTTTTTTTGACTTGAACGACTATATAAATGCACATTTAGATATTTGACATTACTAAATGCTATTTGCCGAATATTTCCCTAGGAAAAACCTTGATTAGACATTACTTTTCAATTGCCCATACCGCTATAAGAACTAAACTTATAAATTCAATGCTATATAACTTTCAAAATTTGCAATATTCTCTTGGGCTGAGACTGAAATATTTTCCATCCAGTTTCAGCTTTTTATAATTTTTCAAGTCTGTTAATAGTAGAATATTTAGAGAAATTTTTAGGAAAGCAAGGTAAAGCTTAATATTAATCTATTTTGCTTTTCCCTGTTCCCTAAAATTCTCAAAATTTTTACCTCCAAAACTACAAAATTTCTGTAATTAATTAGCAGCTTGTCTGGAAGTTTCTAACCAACTATCATATTTTTCCTGATTATTTTTTACCCACTCTTGAGCATGACGCAAAATATCTTCTTCTTTGTCTTCACCCTCTTTAATGCGTAAACTTTCCGCATTCATATCTTGTATTGGAATTTGAACTAATTCAAACCACTTTTTAGCAACGGGGTTAGCTTCTAAAAATTTTTTATTAGCAACTATACGCTGTTCAAGAATGGGAAAACCAAGATTTTTTCCATCTACTGACGTATCTTTTTCAGTCATATTTCCCATAGATTTTGGTACGGAAGTGAAAGGTACTTCCAACGAAACTACATCTTCTCCTGGTTTTAAAACTGTAGATATCCAGTGAGGATTATAAGCATAATAAAAAATAGGCTGTCCTTGTTTGTAGCGAGTCATGGCATCTGCCAGAAGAATTTCATATTCTCCTTGATTATGTTCCACAGTATCTTCTAATCCATAAGCTTTAAGATGATGGTTAATGACTAATTCACAAGACCAACCAGGTTTACAACCAACTAAGTTGGCTTTACCATCTCCATCGGAGTCAAAAAGTTTGGCTATTTCTAGATCTTTTAATTGTTCAATGTTAGTAATGTTATATTTATCGGCTGTTTTTTTGTCAATTTCATATCTTTGTATTCCGTTGGGAACCAATGTTCCAACTTTCTCTAATTTTTCTTCACCACCAGAATTTTCAAAGTATTCTTTGTGTTGTGGATCATAGTAAACGGTACTATATTCTAAATCTCCATTGGCAATAGAAATATAAATAGGAGGATATTCGATTTGTTTTGGTTTTTCTATGTTGTAGCCTAATTTTTCTAGACCTATATTAACAATATAGGTTTGAAATAATTCTTGTATCCAGGTACTATTAGCACTACGAATAGTAACTGTTTGAGAAGTTGGCGCTTGTTGGCAGGAAGTGAAAATTATTAGTATGCTGGTTAGGATTGCCCCTAAGATAATTTTTAGTAATTTTTGTTTCATTTTCCTTAGATTGAAAAACTTTTAATTTTAATATATAGCAATCCTATCTGATTTGTAAAATTTCTCCATAAATATCATCGCTATAGTTGACTTTGAAGTTGACTACTATTCACTAAAAGCTGATTTATCAAGTAAATATTAAGACGCTGATTTCCTTACTATACCTCTATTTGGTGACTTACTATCTCGGAAAATCAATATCGCTGAAAACTATATGAAATAAAACTTTTAGCGAAGTTTATAAATCACCTCTACAAGGTTAAAATAAAAAATCATAAAATGAAGCTAGAAAGCACTTTTTAAGAGGTTTTCACTGTTTTAAATCTTCGTCCCTATTTTACGGATAATTAAACCCACCTACTTACATGATAGTTTATAACTTTATAAGTTACATATTTCTAGAAGTTTACGAACAGGTAAGAGGTATTATTTCTGTGGATATTAAAATTAGTTATAGTAATTCCCAAAAAGCGTGAGGTAGAAAATTTATTTGTTTTAGGGAGTAGGGAGTAGTAATTCGGGAAATAGGGAATAGAAAAGAAGAAAAAAACTGTACCTCAGTAACTTGAGAAACGCTAGATTAATTATTGGATATTAAGACAATAATCATATTTTTTTAGTTAAATTTTCATAATTCACTTGTCTGTAAATACTATAAATAACACAAGATTTATATTTTGTTTGAGGATAATTTCTTACAGAATGGAGTGTGAAGATTCAGGTCTGTCGCAATCGGGACATAGGTTCTCAGAAGCCAACTTCTGGAAATATTCTAGGCTTTGTTAAAAAGCAAACTAGAGTCAAATAAAAGTATAAGTCAATTAAAACCTCCATTCAAGAATGAGAACAAAATAAAACCGGATAAAATTAATTATAGTCAATATATTTCAACGGCAGAAACCAGACTTTCCCGGTCTTATTTCATTTCTGTTCCTAATATTATGTTCGGTTAAATAGTTATTATAATTAAAGTTCGTAGTATAGCTCTCAGCCCTATCTAAAGTTGGGGCTGAGAGCTATACTACAAACAAAAACTTTATTATAAGTGATTATCCGAACATGATATAACTCCCTATTGCCTCAACCAGTTGTTAAAAGCAGAACTGCTAAAGATGTTATTTGCTCAATTTCAAAACTTTCTTACTCAGGTGCATTTAGTATAATTGAAGAACTAAAACGAGAAAACGGGAAATCGAGAAATAAAAACTTATACCATTTCTCTAGGAAGTTGCATTTAATATATAAATAAATGGTAATCATGTGGACAATTAAGGTTTGAGCAAGAATTATTAACTGCATTGTTACACAGAAATGGTATGAGTCAGGACTTATATCATTTCTGGATAATTAGCGATCAAAAAACTTTCTGCTCTTTATACCTTTAAACTCCTTCATCTTCCCTTTGACTATACTACAAACATATCATCCCCAGGGACATTTCAGGGAAGAGATTTCTTTGAGCAGTCAAAGGCAAGCGATAGAGGTAGCGATGGAGAAAACTATCGCTTGTGATGCTCACAAGCGATCCTCTCTTTCTCTTTCTA
>NZ_JAAHGT010000723.1:2573-5014 GCF_010672385.1 Okeania sp. SIO2F4 | reverse complement strand
TTAATAAGCGTAGGTTGGGTTGAGGTACGAAACCCAACTTACGCTTATTACTTTTCCCTATTCCCTATTCCCTATTCCCTAGCAATATGAATAATTACGAATATTATATCGGTGCTAGTTTCCAAATTGATTCCACAACTTATGTTAAAAATAGAAAGTAGGTTGGGTAGAGCGACAGCGAAACCCAACAAAATCAAGTCATACCATCTTTGATAATAGATAATTTTTTTCTGTACTTGCTTATAACCTAATAGTTGGGTTTCGTTCCTCAACCCAACCTACGCTTATTACTTTTTCCTATTCCCTATTCCCTATTCCCTATTCCCTAGCACTATGAATAATTACGAACATTATATCGGTGGTAGTCTCCCAATTAATGCCACAAGTTATGTTAACAGACTTGCTGATAATGATTTATATCAAGGTATAAAAAATGGAGATTTTTGTTATGTTTTAAATTCCCGGCAAATGGGTAAATCCAGTTTGCGGGTAAAAACCATACAACGTTTAGAACAAGATAATATTGCCTGTGTCACTATTGATATGACAGAAATTGGCACCCATGATATTACTCCTTCGGAATGGTATGCCAGTATTATTGATACTATTTTGACTGGCTTAAATTTAGATGATGATTTTGATATCGAAGAATTATGGGAGGCTAATAGTCAACTTTCTTATGTCAAACGTTTTAGTAAATTTATTAGTGAAATTTTATTACCCTCTATTTCTCAAAATATTGTAATTTTTATTGATGAAATAGATAGTACCCTCAGCCTACCTTTTAATATTGATGATTTTTTTGCAGTTGTCCGAGATTGTTATAACAAACGGGCAGATAATTCCGATTATCAAAGGTTGACTTTTGCCATGATTGGAGTCGCAACTCCCGCCGATTTAATTAAATAGAAAAAACGCACTCCTTTTAATATTGGGAGACCAATAAAATTAACAGGTTTTCGGTTAGCTGAAGTAGAGCCTCTAGCAAAAGGTTTAGTTGAAAAAACTACCAATATTAATAAGTTGATGGAGGCAGTTTTAGATTGGACTGGAGGGCAACCATTTTTGACCCAGAAAGTTTGTAAATTAATTAGTAATAATCCAGAAAATGTACCAGATGACCAGGAGGCAGAATGGGTGGCAGATTTAGTCAGACAGAGAATAATAGAGAATTGGCAAGTACATGATGACCCAGAACATTTAAAGACAATTCGCGATCGCCTGTTGGTGAATGAAAAACGAGCGAGTCGGTTATTAGGTCTGTATCAGCAGATTTTATTAGAAGTCAGAACTCAGAAGTCAGAAGTGATACTCCCCACACTTTAGAACTCAGAAGTCAGAACTCAGAAGTCAGAAGTGATACTCCCCACACGAACCACACGGACCACACGGACCATATTCCCCTCCTGGGAGGGGTTAGGGGTGGGTCTCACACCCAAGCAAACGACAACCCCGAACAAATGGAACTCCGTCTCACAGGTTTAGTAGTAAAACAGGAAGAGCGGTTACAAGTTGCTAACCGTATTTATCAAGAAGTGTTTAATTTGCAGTGGGTAGAAAAAGAGTTGGGAAAGTTGCGCCCCTACTCTGAAGCTTTTACTGCTTGGGAGGAGTCAGGATGTAAGGATGAGTCGCGACTTTTGCGGGGTCAAGCGTTGGCAGATGCTTTAGCGTGGTCGGTTGATAAAAGTCTCAGTAGTCAAGACTATCAATTTTTAGCTGCTGCTCAGGAAGTGGAGAAACAGGCGATCGAGCTGGAAAAGTTGGAAGCGCAGATAAAATTAGATGCTAAGTTAAAAGCAAACCAGATATTAGAGGAGGCAAAGCAAAAAGTAGAGCTTAAGTTAGCAGAAGCAGAAGCAGTGGGTAAAAGTATTACTTCTAAGTTATTGTCTAATTCTGGTAAATATTTTGAAGGGTTGTTGCAAGCTTTGAGAGCAGCCAGACAACTACCACCTTCTAGCCAAATATTCCAACCTCAAGCAGATAGTAAAATGCAGATAATAGATGCTCTGAGTCAAGCTATATATATAGATGATGGAAAGTACCGAGAACTTAACCGTCTTCAGGGACATGAGAGTTTGGTCATAGGTGTAGCATTTAGTCCGGATGGAGAGACTATTGCCACTGCTAGTGGAGACAAAACAGTGAAACTGTGGAACCAACAGGGGAAATTATTGCAGACTCTCATCGGTCATCATAATTCGGTCTGGGGTGTAGCGTTTAGTCCTGATGGAGAGACTATTGCCACTGCAAGTTGGGACAAAACAGTGAAATTGTGGAATCTTAAGGAGAAATCATTGCAGACTCTCACCGGGCATGAGGATAGGGTCTATGGTGTAGCATTTAGTCCCGATGGAGAGACTATTGCCACTGCTAGTCGTGACAAAACAGTAAAATTGTGGAACCAAGAGGGGAAATTATTGCAGACTCTAATCGGG
>NZ_JAAHGT010000723.1:0-2473 GCF_010672385.1 Okeania sp. SIO2F4 | reverse complement strand
CGGGCATGAGGATAGGGTCTATGGTGTAGCATTTAGTCCCGATGGAGAGACTATTGCCACTGCTAGTCGTGACAAAACAGTAAAATTGTGGAACCAAGAGGGGAAATTATTGCAGACTCTAATCGGGCATGAGAATTGGGTCATAGGTGTAGCATTTAGTCCCGATGGAGAGACTATTGCCACTGCAAGTTGGGACAATACAGTGAAGTTGTGGAACCAACAGGGGAAATTATTGCAGACTCTCACCGGCCATGATGATGAGGTCATAGGTGTAGCATTTAGTCCTGATGGAGAGACTATTGCTTCTGCAAGTTGGGACAAAACAGTAAAATTGTGGAACCAACAGGGGAAATTATTGCAGACTCTCACCAGCCATGAGAGTTGGGTCTATGGTGTAGCATTTAGTCCCGATGGAGAGACTATTGCCACTGCTAGTCGTGACAAAACAGTAAAATTGTGGAACCAAGAGGGGAAATTATTGCAGACTCTAATCGGGCATGAGGATAGGGTCTATGGTGTAGCATTTAGTCCCGATGGAGAGACTATTGCCACTGCTAGTCGTGACAAAACAGTAAAATTGTGGAACCAAGAGGGGAAATTATTGCAGACTCTAATCGGGCATGAGAATTGGGTCATAGGTGTAGCATTTAGTCCCGATGGAGAGACTATTGCCACTGCTAGTCGTGACAAAACAGTAAAATTGTGGAACCAACAGGGGAAATTATTGCAGACTCTAATCGGGCATGAGAATTGGGTCATAGGTGTAGCATTTAGTCCCGATGGAGAGACTATTGCCACTGCAAGTTGGGACAATACAGTGAAGTTGTGGAAGCAACAGGGGCAATTGTTGCAGACTATCACCGGCCATGATGATGAGGTCAATGGTGTAGCATTTAGTCCCGATGGAGAGACTATTGCCACTGCTAGTCGTGACAAAACAGTAAAATTGTGGAACCAACAGGGGAAATTATTGCAGACTCTCACCAGCCATGAGAGTTGGGTCTATGGTGTAGCATTTAGTCCAGATGGAGAGACTATTGCTACTGCAAGTTGGGACAATACAGTGAAGTTGTGGAACTTTTGGAAGTTCGATCGCCTCCTAGAATGGGGTTGCAACTGGATGCGCGACTACCTCGAAAATAATCCCACTGTCAGTGAAAGCGATCGCCATTTATGTGATGGTATTGGGGAGTGAGTTATCAGTTATAGCGCTACGCATTAAGGCTCTTGACATTTCGCGCATCCTGAAACCCTTTAACAGTTTACTATTCCCTCCATACCTATTCCCTATTCCCGATTCAAGTAGCGCTATATGTTTGTAGTTTTGCTTTAGCCCTTCAAATATTATTGGTAGTCATCTATAAGTAGTGATTTTGTCGGCATTTCAAGGCTTCCTATTGCACGAGGTACTGATAACTGATAACTGATAACTGATAACTGAAATGATATATCCTACCAATATCGCTACATCTTTAGGAGTACCCAAATATTTATCAAAATAATTGGCTCTAAAACCCCGCCTTGATCGGCGAAATGTTTTTGGAGGCTTGCTCAAATCTCCTTTACAAAAACAACTTCTGACTTCTGTACGGGCGAATGACCATTCCCCCCTACTGACTTCTGACTTCGTTAACTCTGGGCTAGAGCAAAACTACGAGCTTGTCGCTACGGACATAGTAAAATTTAATTATACTGGCTACTTAATATTTTTAACTAAGCCTACTATTGTAAATAAAATAAGCTGAAAAATTGAATAATTTAAGTTTTTTTTTAGACTCTCTTAAAAAGATATTTAATCAAATATAAACTTACCTCAAAACTATTTTTTTGCTAGTGTAAATATTCTTAAAATTCCCTCCTGAAAAAGGGGATTGTGCCACTAAATTCATAGTTTATATGTTAGCATAAAGCATCAAATATTCAAGACTAAAATAATCTCATAATTACTTAAATTCAAGAGCTAGCTAAAACTTAGGAGAAATTCACAAGTGAACTTAAGACCAATGGATAGCAAATTAGTCAAACAGGCTAAATATTGGCCCTTGCTATTATCTGCCCTGTTGTTAAGTTCCTGTGGTGGTGCGCCACCTCCACCACCACCCCCACCTACGACAGTCACAATAGCAAGAGTTGACGAGACTCAAGTTGCAGAAAGTACAGAGTATGTCGCAAGGGTAGAAGGAAAAGAAAGAGCAACTATTACACCAAGAGTCAGCGGACAAGTGAGGCAAGTATTTGTATCATTAGGTAACAGGGTTAAAAAAGGAGACCCCATACTGCAAATAGATCCCTCTCAACAACAAGCAGTTCTTGATAGTAATATTGCTCAGATAGGTTCAGCTAAGGCACAATTAGATAGTGCGGAGGCTCAACTAAGATCCTTGAGAGATGATAAAACGGAACTAATTGCCCAAAGAGAATTAAATTCGGAGCGAGCTAATCTAGAAAATGCTAGAGCCAACCTTCGTCGAGA
>NZ_JAAHGT010000722.1 GCF_010672385.1 Okeania sp. SIO2F4 | reverse complement strand
AGCAAAGCTCATTTCATCACCCGCCCTTAATTTATACTATTGTTAGATGGAATAGTATTAGATCATCCGAGTCATAGCAGATACTTTTGTAATCTTTTCTCGATCCAAGCCTTCTAGCTCAGTAATCTTCAACCATCCCTCTTTAACTAAACCAGCCAGAGAAAAAATTACAGTTGCATTTCTGGAGTCGTACTTTCCATCTAAATCATATCTTCTCGCACTGAGAAAATCATGCAGATGCCATAAGTCATTAAACTCTTGAATTCCACTTGCCTGTTGGCGAACTGTTGCCAGTAAAGCATTTATTTCTCGTTCCTTAGCTTTTTCCAAAGCTGCTTGAGCAATCTTTTTTTCTGTTGTAGACCACTCAATATCAGTAATCTGCATCATCTTTACTTAAAATCTATTTTGATTATGATTTTTTATGTAATTATTAATCATAACATATAGACCTTTATATTTTCAAAAAAAAGAGCGCTCTGTTTGAGGAGCACTCTTTAAAATTTATTGATTTTTAGTTTTCGTAGGATTAAATAACTTTCGTGACATACTCCCACACGCTTGCTGACGCTATAGTGTGGGCTTCTCGTTTCTCAGTCCCGGTACCCCGTCGGACAAGAGCGAGCTTTAAGGACGGAATGCCCTACCGCCCTGTGTTTTACATTTCTGGCAGCATTTTGATCGCGACACATTACAATGCCACAATGCGGACACGAATGAACTCTATCTGATAATTTTTTTGAAACCTTTTCACCACAATTTGAGCAATCTTGGCTTGTACCATTGGGATTCACAGCTATTGTTTTCTGCCCAGCTTTCTCAGCTTTGACAGCAAGAATAGTTAGGAATTTTCCCCCAAATCGCATCATTCCAAATCGAAGATTATGGTGCGAGGCTTCTCGGCGATTTAGCTAAAATTAGCTTCAATTGCTATGATACCTTAATGTCTATTTCTACCGAGCCAAATTTAACAACTCTTTAGGAGAAGCCAACAAATCGATCGCTACAAAGAATATTTTACCTTCTGGATTAAGCAAAAATCTCCAAGCAATATTCATACCTACACCAGCACCAAACCAGGGAGTTTGACATTTACCAGTAACTTTAATCTGAGTATAACCATCATCAGCAGGTTCAGAAATTCCTTGCTCTGGGATTAACTTGAGATTTTGACATTCTTCTTGGAAAAAGCGTAAAACAGCATCTTTACCGACAATTGGTCTGCGGAAAGGAGGCTGAAGTCCACCATCAGGAGTGAATAACTCAATCAGTGCATTAAAGTCATTGGCATTCAAGTTATTCATATAATTCAAGACAGTAGGATTATCAATACCTTGAATAGTGACTTTACTTCGCTGTGCCATATCTTTTGGTGCAACAACAGGCTCAGAAACCCTGGTATAGCTACCCAAGTTTTTGACATCAAATCCCATATTAACTACACAATTCCGCAAAACAGTGATTTGCTGACCAGAGTCTAATCCTTGAATAGTTCCTAATACGGCAGAAGCATTAGCAGAAAGATTATAGCCTTCTGGAATAGGAGCAACAATTCCTTGATACATCCATTCTCCAAGCTGATACCAAAAGCCTAACTTAATATTTGGAGACCAAGTAGCATAAGTACGACAAATTGGAGTATCAGAGTGATTAGTCAAGTCGCACATGACTTGGGTTTGCTCCTGAAAACTCATTTGCTTAATCTCATTCATAGTTATTTCTGCAAGCTGCATATTGGCAGCCCCTGGAGCAGCAATTGTAATTGTTTTACCCATTTCCAGGTAGGCGAACCAAATGAGAGCTAGTTGGTCTTCAGCACTTAACTGATTAAATCTGGCAATTGTCGCTGGCACTGCATCAGCAGATAAGGTGTTAGGAAAAATATTGCGGGCTGTATCGATTGAAAATGGCATAAATTCACCTTGTTCAATAAATCAAAAATTCAAAATTGAAAATATCCACATTCCTAATTTCAAAATACGGTTAGGTGGGGATTATCAGAAAATCTCAAATACCTACAGTTTTCATTTAAAATACTGCAGGTGAGGATTTTGACATCTTCCCGACGCTGCTCTCACGATACAGCGCGGGATTCCCTAATATCACTAATAGGGGCTTTCTGCTGCCTCTTTACAGAGGAGCTGCGCTAACAATGCACCCGCCTTCCGGGATTTAATCCCTTCGGGTCTAAAGGCGCGCTCCACAGACAAGACAGCGCCGCCAAAGGGGGTCTCCCCCATGAGCGACTGGCGCTGACACTGCGAGTCCCGCAGCCAAAATATTTAATAACCACTCCTTTATCGTAACATATCGTAACATTAAATACGATTTAGATTTTAGATAGAGAGAATGGTTAAGTGAAGTACCGGACGTTGACTTCAAGCTACAATATGGACATTCAAATGGAAATGCGACAGAAGTGGATGGCAACCCTGGCCAAGGGTAATTTAGACCAGTTAGAGACAAAAGTATCAGAAATAGGTACTTTACCTGAATACAGTTTTATTAGGCCACCAGAAATAGGTCTGACAATGGTACGAGGTCGTGCTGGAGGTACAGGACAAGTTTTTAATCTGGGTGAGATGACTATTACTCGTTGTACTGTAAAGATAGAGGAGGTTATAGGTTTTGGTTATGTAGCAGGGCGATCTTATCGTCATGCGGAACTTGCTGCATTGTGCGATGGTTTAATGCAACTTCCAGAATGGCATGATATTGTGCAGTCTATAGTTATTGAATTTCTTGAAGCAGAAGCAAGTCGCAAAAAAGAAATTCAACAATGTCAAACAGAGGCTACAAAAGTTAATTTCTTTACCCTTGCAAGAGGAGATGATTGAAGTCAGAAGTTAGAAGTTGTTTTTGCAACGGGGATATAGAGCAACCCTCCAAAAACATTTCGTCTTAAAAGGCGGGGTGTAGCGACCCAATTATTTTGATAAACTTTATTTAGATCATTATATTGTATGGAAATTTTAAAATATTGCTATCAGGTTTTGTCCTATTAGTAGGAATGATAAATTTACAAGTCAGAACCTTTGTGAAATTTGGTATTAGGTGTTATTTATATTAAAAATATGGTAGTAGTTTACAACTATAAAATTTTCAGAAAAAGTTAAATGTGCAAGTAATTAGTATTCCTTGAAAACAGGGTAACTAGAATGGTATAAAAGCTATTTAGGGTTTGCTGATTAAATATCAAAACATTGATGGATAGAGGTTTTAGCAATTTTAGGTCTGGAAAAAGTACCAGCTTTTCGGCTATATCAACCGAGAAAGCGAGCATTTTAGGGTAACGCAAGGCAGAAAAATTAAGGGACTATTCTTCTAAATAACTACTCTATAACTCCCTTTTCTCCTGACTCCTGACTCCTGACTCCTCCCCCTTACTAAAAGACTTATTCAGCAAACCCTATTTATTCTAACTTTTGACTCCTGTTCATTGCCAATCCGACTCCCCTACCTGACTCATAAAAAAATCCCCAGCTATTTGTGGCAAAGATTTATAAAATTGGTATTAGGGAGTTCGGAAAAAATATCTAAGTAGGGTTTGCTGAAAAAGTATTTTTAGGGAGTAAGGGAGTAGGGGAGTAAGGTAGTAGAAAGTAGTCAGGAGGAATAGAGAATTAATTAGGAGGTAGTCGGATATTTTCTGTCAAGATTATTCTGTCTTTTATGTTAACTTTTTGAGGGATCTGCAATTATTCTGTCTTTTATGCTAACTTTTTGAGGGATTGGAGCTGAAACAGGTGCACTTTTTTCGACCCAAAAAAGGTAAGTGCCTTGACTATTAAATACTTTGAGATTTAATCAGCAAACCCTAAGTATAAATCAGTTTTCATGCTAAATCATTACTTTTGATAAATGGTATAAGACTAAATTTATGCATGGATAGTTAGTTCAAGTAAAATATTCTGCAAAACTATTAAGATATTTCTGTTTCTGTGTTCCACCTAAACCACAAATTGAATGCAGCAACATTTTATGAAATTGGTATAATATTCAAAGTATTAAGCCAGTTAAAGTAGAAAATTATTCGTTGTAAAATAACGAAATAGTAGAATAAAACTAGAGATAAATAAATATTTTCCAAACATTACTATCAACTCTAAAAATTTTTCTATGACTACAAAAATACCAGGATTTTCAAATATTGTATATGATTCTCAAACAACTTTTCGGACGCTACTCAATGCTTTATCTTATCCAGGAAAACAGCAACAAATTAATATCAACTTAGCTCCACCATCAGACTTAAATATAGGTTGTGCTGCTGCCTGTTTAACAATGTTAGATTTAGAAACAAAAGTTTGGTTAAGTTCAGATTTTGAGCAAGATGTAAAAGCTTGGTTATTGTTTCATACAGGTTGTAGTTTTACGGATAATTCTCAAGTTGCGGATTTTGCGATAATTAAGCATATTAATGCTATTCCCAAATTTTCAAATTTTTATCATGGAACGGCAGAAGAACCGGAAAAATCAACTACTTTATTTGTGCAAGGATTAGATTTAGAATTAGGGGAGAAAGTAATATTAACGGGACCTGGAATTTTAGGAGAAACAACAATCTCTATCTCCGGTTTACCAGAATTTTTCTACTCAGAATGGGAAACTAATTTTAAAAATTATCCTTTGGGAATAGATATATTTTTCTTTGTTAAAAATACAGTAATTGGTTTACCGAGAACAACAAAAATTTCAAAATATTGAAGGTGATAAGTAGTCGGAAAATTTCACTACTCATCTACATCTGGCAGGCGCTTCAGAAAATGAAATTATTATTGCTCTATACGCAATAGTCGGAAAATTTCACTACTCATCTACATCTGGCAGGCGCTTCAGAAAATGAAATTATTATTGCTCTATACGCAATAGTCAGAAAATTTCACTATCCATCTACATCTGGCAGGCGCTTCAGAAAATGAAATTATTATTGCTCTATACGCAATAGTCAGAAAATTTCACTATCCATCTACATCTGGCAGGCGCTTCAGAAAATGAAATTATTATTGCTCTATAC
>NZ_JAAHGT010000721.1 GCF_010672385.1 Okeania sp. SIO2F4 | reverse complement strand
TGTCTATCCGATCTTGTGGGGTTTGCTATACCAATTTCTGGTCGGCTGATGCAGAAGTCTTACCCAGTCAACCACATCAAGCAGTGGCGAAAGAAACTGGACCTAGGAGCTATATTGAGAGATTTAACTGTACTTGACACCAACGAGTTTCAGGTTTAGTACCCAAAACCCGATCTTTTTCCAAAAGAAAAGAAAAGAAAATCATATAGGGGCGATCTGGCATTTCATCCATTATGACAATGCTTCGTTGCCTATAGGTTGCTCCTTTCCTTTTTAGGACTACCGATATATTTTCTCCAACTAACATTTGTTCAAAACCTATTTATGCTCTCTATTATATAGAATTGTAGTTATTGAATAGAAATGGTTTATGGTAACTTGTAATTATTATAAAATTTTAGATATTACTCCTACAGCAACTCAGGGACAAATTAAACAAGCATATCGTCGTTTAGTGAAGTTATTTCACCCAGATACTAATACAGATATAGCAGACCATGATAGTATTATTAGAATTAATGAAGCCTATGAAGTATTAGGCGATCCCCAAAGAAGGAAGTCTTACGATTATTACCAACTTAATCAAAATTCTCAGAACTATAGAAAAACTAGCCAAGATTATCAAAATCACCATACAAGAGGCAAGGATGTTGATGAACACCTGCAAAAATGGTTAAATCAAGTCTATAAACCAGTCAACAAAATTATAATTCAAATACTGAAACCTCTAAAAAGTGAAATTGATAATTTGGCTGCCGATCCATTTGACGATCAATTGCTTGAATCTTTTCAAGATTATTTAGAAATTTCTCGGGGTCTACTTAAAAAAGCTCATAACTTATTTAGTTCTCAGCCAAACCCATCTAACTTTGCTGGAGTAGCAGCTCATTTATATTACTGTTTGAATCAAGTTAGTGATGGAATAGAAGATTTAGAGTTATTTACTCTAAATTACGATGATTCTTATCTACATACAGGTCAAGAACTATTTAGAATTGCTGGGAGATTGCGCCAGGAAGCACAAGTAGCCATAAAACAAATTTTATAAGTTTTTATAGATTAAGTAAGCATTCAGCTATTATCAGCGAAGAAGTATTTAAGGTAGGAAAATAAAAAATCAATGATGAGTGTCAAATCGGTAGTCCTAAACAAGTAAGGATGCATTGTAGTAGTCAATGAAATACCAGATAGCTCCAATATGATTCTCTAATTTTTTAGAAAATGATCGAGTTTTTCTGACTAAGCGAGATATTTTCTGCCTTAAAGTACAGTTTAATCTCTCAATATAGTTAGTGAGACCACTTGTTTTACTAACTGTTTTATATCGTGTTTTTGGGAAGATTTCTTCGTAAGCTGACCAAAAGTCTGTATAAGTGATTGCACACTGTCGATATACGCCAGACAGATAATTCCACAACCCTCTGGCTCGATCTATACTGCGTTCGCGGTAGCGTTGCGTCAGCAAATCGCTAATGTAGGCTCCAACAATTTCTTTGCTCCTGATATCTATAGCAAGTCAAATCTACTGTTTATTGCCTTTCTGGCCCACAAATGACCACATTTCATCACACTGAATAGTCAATCGACCTTTTTTTTGAGGACACCTCTATTTGTTTTGGAACTTCAGCATATTTGCGATTAGGATAGTTCTGTAGCCAAGTTTCAGACACCAGGCAAACTCGAGCAATACCTGCAAGAGGTATTTTTTCTAGCAATAGTTGATCGACAAAGTCCTTGGTTTTTTGGCAGATAAGTTTTTGCTGAGGATCTTCAACAAACTGACGGCCACAAATCTTGGATTTATAATTCTGTTTACCATTATGGATACGACCATTCTTCACAATTTTTTGGGATGTATACTTTGGACAATTCAGCATTTTTTTTGGCGATTATTATACAGTCTTTCTGAATCTTATCCTTACATCTGATGGACTACCTATTTATGGTAGAAATTATCTGAAATATATCAATAATAATTTCTTGGCATCAAGACAAGACGAGCCTAATTATAATAAGTGCTGATAAAGCAATTCCCACCCAGGGGGGAAGCTAAAAGCTGAAGGCTGTTAGCTCCGTATTCCGCAGAAAATGCTTACTATATCAATCCGCGCATTGGTTGTGACAATTTTTATAATAGTTAATTTTAAGGGAAAACATGAGCAAATTCTGTACGTCGCCAATCCGACGGCTCCCTTACCTGAATCCTAGCTCCTGACTCCTAACTCCTAACTGCCAGCAAAATATTACAACTTGAATAGTATTGCTATAGATAAATAATATCCTAGTAATCGGCGAAAGTTAGTATATTATTTGATTAAATACCAAAAAGAGTTTGAATCCGGTTTCTAATCCGGTTAAAGGGAGAATTGTCTGGGGAATTCAGATCCAATAATCCTAATTCTAGTAATGCTTGTCGGCGTTCACAAAGCTTTTGGGAAATATCAACAGCCAAACTGGGAGATTCTTCTAAGAGTCTTTGCAAATCATGTTGCTCTATTACAAATAAAATTGAATCTTCGAGAGTTTTGACTGTAGCTGTACGAGGGGAACCCAACAATAAAGACATTTCTCCAAAAAACTCTCCTTCGTGGAGAGTGGCAATATATTTACCAGTTTTTTCAGAAATCACTTCAACGGCACCAGAAAGAATAATATAAAAAGAATATCCCGCATCATTTTCTTGACATATAATTTGTCCTTTAGGGAATAATTGTCTATAGCCATATTCTATTAATTTTCGGAGCTTTAAATCAGTAAAACTTTCAAAATAAGTGACTCTCTTGAGTAAATCACGCAAAGTCCAATTGCTAAGAGATTTTGTTATTGGCTTTTGAGCGTGAGGTTGAATACTATTCTGTTTCTGCTCCGAAGCAATACCATTCTGGTCAAACATTTGACTGTCAATGTTATTGGTAATATTAATATTTTGAAATAACATACTTAAATCTTGTGTATTTTTTAACCATAAATCTCGCTGAGGAAAGGGAATAACTATATCTCGCTGATTTAATTCATGCTCAATCAAAAAATTTAAAGAACTTTTGATTGGATCGCTATCTTGAGGATGGTCAATCCAAACTAATAACTCAAAATCTAAAGAACTATCGCCAAAACCTTTAAACCATACTTTTGGAGAAGGATTCTTTAATATACTTCTTTCAGTTCTAGCAACATCTAATAATGCTTCTGTTACTAGCACTGGATCGCTACCATAAGCAACTCCAACTGGAATGTGAAGACGACTTTTAGGGTCTTTGTAACTCCAGTTAATAATATTATTTTCTACAAATTTAATGTTAGGTACAATTACAAATATACCGTCAAGAGTACGCACAATTGTAGATCGAATAGAGATACTTTCTACTGTACCTAATAAATTGTCTACCTCAATAAAATCTCCTACTTTAATTGGCTGTTCAAATAATAGGGTTAAACCACTGATAAAGTTACTTGCAAGATTTTGTAGTCCAAAACCAATTCCAATCCCTAAAACACCTGCAAAAACAGTTATAGTTCTTAAATCTATACCTGCTCTTTGTAAAATGATTAAAATTCCTAAAGTTGCAACTATATAAATAATAACTGTAGCGATCGCTTCTCTACTACCTCGGTCTAAACCTATAGGAGTTAGCAGTAATCTCTTGATTCCTGTACCTATACTCCGAGCAAGAATTAATACTACGATAGCTAATATAATTAATCTGACAATTGCACTAATAGAAAGATGATTATCTCCAATATAAAAAAGTGGAGTTGTTAATACTCTAGATAAGTTTTGAAACCATTGTTTTCCTTGTACAAACAAAACATTCATACTTAACTTATTTGATTTTTTTTTACTTATACAATTTGTTTTGATTTTCTCAAGTTAGCTAAATCTTTCCTAATTCGTTTAATTTCAACTTTTATCTGTTATACCAATTTGATAAATGTTTTCTACAAATAGCTAGTTTTTTTTATAAGTCATAAGTCATAATTCAGGAGTCATAATGAATATCTTCGATACCATTTATTAAGGCATAAATTATCTTATTACTCAAAGAGAAATCTACTGTCAACTATTTTTATCGCCCTTATTATTCGTGACATTCTTTTTCTTGTGTTTGGTATAATACAAATTATAAAAACTTTTATTATCCTTAAATTTTATATTTATAAATACTATTTATTGACGTAATTTGATTGTTTACTAACTTATGTTATTTCTGTGGTTATTTTGACCACCTTCCAAGTGTAGCATTACTTTTGCTCAATGGTATTCTAGCCTTTCTCAAATTGGTGAAATACACAAGTTTGGGATTTTAGGGAATAGGAAATAGGCACTATTGCAATAGGTAAAATAAAAAATACTGTATCTGATGAACATGAGAACCACTGTACCTGTTGCCCGAGTTCAATAAATAATTTAAAACCATAAAAGCCAATCAATTTTATTTGCTTGAATATCTAATTATCGGTGGTTATAAGGGAATTTAAATTTAATTTTTTTATTGATTCAACCAATTGGAGCAAATAATTTATCAAAATTGTAATTGTCAGGAATGAGGAACAGATATTTATAACAAATATTTACAAAATTAGTATTGTCATCTAAATTGGAGATATGAACATAAAATGGTAGTCCTAAAAAGAAAAGGAGCAACCTATAGGCAACGAAGCATTGTCATAATGGATGAAATGCCAGATCGCCCCTATATGATTTTCTTTTCTTTTCTTTTGGAAAAAGATCGGGTTTTGGGTACTAAACGTGAAACTCCTTGGTGTCAAGTACAGTTAAATCTCTCAATATAGCTCCTAGCCCCAGTTTCTTTCCTCACTGCTTGATGTGGTTGACTGGGTAAGACTTCTGCATCAGCCGACCAGAAATTGGTATAGCAAACCCCACAAGATCGGATAGACTGCTGGTAACGATTCCCGCTCCTTCCCTTGCTCAACCCGCACAACCCTCTCCAATTTGGCATCCAATAATTTCACGTATCTCTACATCCAGACCTAACCAGACACAGTGTTTATTCCCA
>NZ_JAAHGT010000720.1 GCF_010672385.1 Okeania sp. SIO2F4 | reverse complement strand
CTATTACAAAGAATAGTGAATAGGAAATAGGGAATAAGCTAAGACGCATTTAAAATGTGTCTTAGCAAGTCAGATAGGGTCGCCGTCGGATTGGCGACGTCAAGAAGTAATAAGGGTTGTACTTTTAACTTGGTAGACAACAAATTAAGTCGTTTAAATGCAAAACCGCTTAGGGAATAGGAATTATAGATATAGTAATCCTAAATTGGTTATGATCTTTGTTTATAACAATTAATATTAACGGAAAACCTTGAAAATTCTCTACATTGCCAACCCGATGGCTCCTCTACCTAACTACTGGCTACTATCAGAAAAATATTACAACTCAAATAGGATTGCTATAAGAAATAAAAAACTATATATTATGAACATAATAACTGCTATTTTCTAGGCTTTTAGGTGACAGTAAAATTATGACATCTGATTTTTGATGGCTATTATAAGTATAGCAATTTTTAGGTTAGGATGATATAGCAATTATCATGTGTGAGTGAGGTATAAATTCCTAGGCTTTAGGGAATAGCTTAACTGGGAATAGATAACAGAAAAAAGAAAAATAACTGTAAGCATTCAACCTTCAGCTTTTACCCTTCAACTATTAGAGTTTACTTATAGCTTTATGAGGAAATAAAAGCAATTGAGAAGTTGAATGAGAATTAAACATTACTGTTAAAAAAACTCCCTTAAGCTGAGTAGTAATTATTTCAGGAAGTACGCATTTTTAGGTACTAAATACTATATATAGAAATTCCCATAGTGGTAAGGTACGCGCATTCGTTTGTTTTAGGGAACAGGGAACAGGGAATAGGGAGTAGAAAAGAAATAAGTATAGGTGTACCTTATTAGCCTGAGAAACGCTATATACTCACTATAGTTTTTATATACAATCTGTAAAGTTGTGGCGTTAATTGCTGAGAGCTGACTGCTAATACCTGTTTGCGCAGAATTCTGTAGGAAATACTTACAAATAACTGTACTTAAATAAAGGGTAAAAAAACATCTATATTTAAAAATAAAAAATAATGTATTAAGGAAATAATTCTCTTGACTTTAAGGAGAGTATATGATAAACATACAAAAAAAATTAATGTAACTTTTGACTTTTGACTTGGTAAATAGGTATGATGAGATTATTAGCTATTTAGAACAAGAGGGAAAAATGCGAATATTGATTATGGGTGGCACCCGATTCATAGGGGTCTATTTAACTAAAATTTTGGTAGAGCAAGGGCATGAAATTGTATTATTTAATCGTGGAAATAAACTTGCTCCAGTTTCAGGAATAACAGAAATTCATGGGGATAGAACTGATGCTAGCCAACTCAAAGAAAAATTAGCATCGGAAAAATTTGATGCTGTTTTTGACAATAACGGACGAAAATTAACTGATACAAAACCTCTGGCAGAAATCTTTCAAGGTCAAGTCAAACATTTCGTTTATATGAGTTCTGCTGGAGTTTATTTAAAGTCTGACCAAATGCCTCATATTGAAGGAGATGCTATAGACCCAAAAAGTCGTCATTTAGGAAAATATGAAACAGAAACAGAATTAGCAAATCAAGGTTTACCCTGGACTTCTATTCGCCCTACTTATATTTACGGACCACAAAATTATAATGATTTAGAAGCATGGTTTTTTGACAGAATTGTACGCGATCGCCCGATTCCTATTCCTGGTAATGGAGTTCATATTACTCAATTAGGTCATGTCAAAGATTTAGCAATGGCAATGGCAAATGTTTTAGGAAATGACAAAGCAATTGGACAAATTTATAATATTTCTGGAGAACGTTTTGTCACTTTTGATGGTTTAGCTCGCGCTTGTGCTGAAGCTGCTGGAAAATCTCCTGATTCTATTAAGTTAGTACATTACGATCCGAAGCAATTTGACTTTGGAAAAAAGAAAGCTTTTCCATTACGACTTCAACATTTTTTTGCCAGTGTAAATAAAGCGATGACAGAATTAAATTGGCAGCCAGAATTTGATTTAGTTTCTGGGTTAAAAGATTCATTTGAAAATGATTTTATCGCCTCCGGTCGTGACAAAGCAGAGATAGATTTTTCAGTTGATGATGAAATTTTGAAAGTGTAATATGACGTCCGGTTGAATAGTTATAAATAACAAGGGAGGAGTCAAGAGTCAGGAGGGAAGAGGGGAAAAAGAAAGTATAAAAAGGAGAAAGTTTTTTGATCGCTAATTATCCGGACATGATATAATTTCAAATTTGGTAGTATCGGTATAAAAAAGTATAGAAACCGGGTTTATTAAATGCCCCACCATACTAACATCTACCTCACATAAACCCGGTTTCTTATAATACTCTAAGCGCAAGTAGATTTTGATATAAGTTTGAGGTAGTCAGCTTGAAATTATCTTCTTGGTCATTTGTCAAAAAAATTAGATGCGTTTTCCCTGGGGTGGTGGTACGTCTTGGAATTGGCAGAATGCTATCAACCTCTGCGAAGGGACGCAAAATGCAAGTTTGACGATACGTTGCTTCCAACGAGAAATTCAAAAACGGCGTCCATGGTCACAAGCTATCCAGACCTGTAGCAAATAGGAGAAAACTATTGCCGTTGTTGCCAGTACAAACGATAATATCTGATATAGAATCCGGTTGAAAAGTCGTCATTGCGACGATAGGAAGCAATCTCGTGAAACCCCTGAGATTGCTTCCTTCCACTCCGTTCCAGTCGCTGCGGACTTGGCTATAGCAATTATCCGGATTCTATATGATTCTTCAAATGCAGCAGGCGATCGCTAGTAAAAGCAAATTTACTATGGGCGATCGTCTTTTTCCTTCAGGACTTACGCATGAGGCAGGAAAAACTAGGATTTGAGATTGCTTCCCTGTCGGTCGATAGGGACGGAAATACGTTGCAGGTGCCTAAGTCCTATCCTTGATAAATTCTTTTCCTTCGTGACTCCTATAACAGTTTTTAAGCAGTTATTTAGCCTAAACAACTGCACTTTCTAACATTTTAATCGTACCGCGACTTGCATCTATCTCTACTTCTACTCCCAATGGTACTGTAAACTTATCCCGAATATGACCGATCGCCGTACCATACCAAGCGGGAATACCTAGAGGTCGAATAATATCTAACAAAACCTGCCATAAAGTTAATGTGGGAAAATCATCCTCTTCATCCAGACATCGAGTACATCTGGCAAACACAAAACCCTCCAACTGTTGCAAAATGCCAGCTAAACTCAAATGAGTCAACATTCGATCTACCCGATAAACATCTTCTCTAATCTCCTCCACAAACAAAATTTTCCCTCCCCAGTCTGGCAAAAAATTCGATCCCACCATCGCCGTTAACACAGACAAGTTTCCTCCTATCAGTCGCCCCCGTGCTTTTCCACTTGTAATAGTTTTGACAATATTCGTAGGAGGTTGCAAAGTCATCGCCTTTCCTGCAAACAGTATATCTTTGAGATAACCAACAGAAAATTTATTCCAGGTAGATGTACCAAAAGGTCCGTGAAATGTCACCAGACCAGTGCGTGCGTATATTGCCAACAATAGAGCAGTAATATCACTGTAACCAATGATAATTTTGGGATTTTTCCGAATTAAGTCATAGTCTAATAATGGTAAGATGCGACTGCTACCCCAACCACCTGTAGTTGTCACCAATGCTTTTACCTCATCATCCGCAAACATAGCATTAATATCTGCTGCGCGGTCTATATCTTTACCTGCTAAATATCCATATCGATCGAGAACGTGGGGGGCAACTTTGACTTTTAATTTTTGTTGCCCTAAAACCAAATTGATGTATTTGAGTTGATGTTTATAAATCATGGTTGCAGGACTAACTACTGCTACGGTATCGCCTATTTTTAGGCGGGGTGGTTTGAGGATGGGTTGGGGCGATATTGCTGACGCAACGCGCAGCGAAAGCTTCTTGGTAGCAGTAAGTTGGGTTGCCAATAAACTTAGACCTAGGAATTTTAAAAAGTAACGGCGATCGCTAATCATTAAAATAGGAATAAAAACAGATAAATTTCTTGATTATATTCTATAGGAAAGGATAAAAATACAACGACTTTTTTTTACTAATACCAATTGGCAAAAATTTGCCTACAAATTCTTAAGTCGTTGGTCAGAGTAGGAGTAATGTATGAATTATTCCTACTTCTATTATTTGTAATATATTTGATCAATCAGCTCTAAGGCATAAAAATTAGAGAATGTTTTAACCCAACCCTCAAATATTATATAGGGTCGCTAGAATTGGTTAGATCAACAAGTTTTGAATTTTCGGGAACAGGGAACAGAAAAAAATACTGTATCTCATTAATACTGAAATTAAAATCAACTACAATTACAAAGTTCTCAATTTACCTTCCTGTGAATTTTTAGCTCGTGTCGGTGGGTATGGTTTCCTGTTAAAGTTGGAAAAATATGTAGGATATTTAAAAGTTTCTTTTCAGGTACAGTAAATAATCTGTATTTCATAAATAGTTCAATAATTTATCTCCAAAATGATTTAGGCTTACTATGTAAAAGTTTTTCCTGTAGATAACTAAGGTCTTCTTTCTTGTGTCTGTAAATTTTGAGATTATGTCTGTTGGTACAGTCGCCTCTCAAAGTTGGGAAAATATCTACTATATTTAAAAATTTCCTTGTGTTAAAGTTTTTCCTGTAGATAACTAAGGTCTTCTTTCTTGTGTCTGTAAATTTTGAGATTATGTCTGTTGGTACAGTCGCCTCTCAAAGTTGGGAAAATATCTACTATATTTAAAAATTTCCTTGTGTTAAAGTTTTTCCTGTAGATAACTAAGGTCTTCTTTCTTGTGTCTGTAAATTTTGAGATTATGTCTGTTGGTACAGTCGCCTCTCAAAGTTGGGAAAATATCTACTATATTTAAAAATTTCCTTGTGTAAAAGTTTTTCCTGTAGATAACTAAGGTCTTCTTTCTTGTGTCTGTAAATTTTGAGATTATGTCTGTTGGTACAGTCGCCTCTCAAAGTTGGGAAAATATCTACTATATTTAAAAATTTCCTTG
>NZ_JAAHGT010000072.1 GCF_010672385.1 Okeania sp. SIO2F4 | reverse complement strand
AGCAACAACAGCACGCTAGTAGACAGGACATATTACAACAGTTTAAAAATAATCCAACTGAAGAAATTGGTGACTCTCCAACTTTTGGTTCTACTACTCAAAAAATTGTACTATTTGAGTTCTCAGATTTTCAATGCCCTTTTTGTGCAAAAGCACAGGAAAATCTCAAAAAATTTATGGATAAGCATCAAGATAGAGTAACTTTAGTATTTAAACATCTACCTTTAACAAGAATTCATCCCCAAGCAATACCAGCAGCAAAAGCATCTTGGGCAGCTCAAAAACAAGGAAAATTTTGGGAATATCACGATGCTTTATTTGAACAACAAGACAAATTAGGAGAAGAATTGTATGTAGAGATTGCTAATAATTTGGATTTAGATATAGAAAAGTTTAATAGCGATCGCCAATCTGAAGCAGCAACTACTTCCATTGAAACCGATATTAAATTAGCTCAAAAAATTGGTGTTTCTGGTACGCCATTTTTTGTGATGAATGGAGAAACTTTTTCTGGTGCAGTAAAACTGTCTCAGATGGAGGAAACTTTAGCTAAAGTTAGTGAATAAATATAAGTTTAGAAAGAATTAAAATTGGATGGCTTCAAGAAGTAAAAAGGGAAAATTGGATAGGTATACCAACGGCAAGACGTTCCACTTCTTAATAGCTGAAAAAATGGCGTGGCTGAACCAAGGGATGAATCTTTGTAGAAAAGGTAAATCCCATCTTTCACTTCCTCTTTACTCTAATACCAAATCTGCTTAATATGGTATAAAAAAATTTTCTATCTTCACATAATGCCAAATCTTTCTAACTCTTCCCATTTCCGCACCTCCCCACACTAATTAATCCCAGAAATATGCAACGCCGAAAAAATTGCTGCTTCTAATACACCTTTCTTTGTGATGAATAGAAAAACTTTTTCTGGCACAGTAGAATTGTCTGATATAGAGAATACTTTAGCTAAAGTTAATTAGTAGGTAAGCAATCCAGCCGTCAGTCATCAGTTATTAGTTAGCAGCATAAGGATATGTGAAGGAGTGAAGAATTAAAAGTATTGACATAGATAATAGATAAAGGAGATTAGGTAAACTGAGATATTTACCAAAGCACCTCTAAAAATTATCTAGACTGATTTGCTTAATAACTGACTTGATTTTTATTGCTGACTGCTAATAGCTGAATACTTACGTCAGTAGATATTTTCCTTGTTTTTCCCAGAAGCAGAAGGCTTCAATAATTAATAATTAATAATTAATAATTAATAATTACCTCTTCTTATAAAGAAGAGGATTGGCGCTCAAATAATTTTTTTCTTCTCTTGGTTGATTGGATATGGCGAGGAGACCTCGCCATCCCTCAACCGCTTTTTTCTCCATGAATGGAGAGGCTTTATACCTTAATTTTCCGGTAAAAAAGATTGAATTTTTACTTTATGCTAGACTTTCAAATTAATCTCAACCTCAAAAAAATTAAAAATGGATTGTACAACCCATTTTTAATTTGAATAATTTTTTATTAAACAGTATTTTTTGTTATTAAACAGTAACTAACTGAGGTTCAGGAACAGGACGCTTACTATTACGAATACCATTAATTGCCTCTGCATAATCATCCGCTTTAAATACAGCAGAACCTGCAACAATAGCATTAGCACCAGCTTCTAATACCTGCCAAGTATTATTAGTTTTCAGGCCACCATCAACTTCAATCCAAGGATCGAGTCCCCGCTCATCACACATTTTGCGAAGTTGACGAATTTTAGGCAATACCCCAGGAATAAAACTCTGGCCTCCAAAACCAGGGTTAACACTCATAATCAATACTAAGTCACACAAATCTAGAACATATTCAACTAATTCTAGAGGTGTGGAAGGATTAAGAACAACACCTGCTTGCTTACCCAACTCCTTAATTTGGCCTAGAGTTCGGTGCAAATGAGGTGAAGCATTATGTTCAGCATGAACAGAGATAATATCAGCACCTGCCTTAGCAAAATCTTCAACATACTTCTCTGGTTCCACAATCATTAAGTGGACATCAAGAGGTTTTTGAGTAACAGGACGAAGTGCTTTGACAATTAATGGACCAATAGTAATGTTAGGAACAAAACGGCCATCCATTACGTCAACATGAATCCAATCAGCACCAGCTTTATCTATAGCTCGGACTTCATCTCCAAGACGGCTAAAATCTGCTGATAATATAGATGGGGCGATAACAATAGATTTCTTATCGGTAGTGGTCATTAGAGTAAATGTTCTCCTACTTACTGGATTACCGTAAATTTTAACACTAATTTAATTATTTATTATCAGAATGTGTAGATGGAGAAGTCCTAGTTTAGTTTTTAGGCTTGATTAAAGAGGAATTTTATCCAACTATTGTTAGAGTCTAAAAGACTGCGAAGTGTAATTTAAAGTTTGACCAAAATTCTCAACAACTATTGAGGATGTATTTATTTTATATATAGCAATTCTCATCTCTCTTGTGAGGTAAAAAATTCATTTGTTTTAAGGAGTAGGTAGGGACGTTCTATGCAACGGGAGTAGACCGTAGTAATTCGGGAAACAGGGAATAGTGGTGCCACCCCGCGGGGTGCGACAGACGTAAGAGAATGCTGACCAACACAGGGAACGCGCACCAAGAGAGAAAAGAAGAAAAACAACTGTACCTCAAGCTTTTTGACAAACGTTATATAAAAATTAAAATCTCATTAGTTGGAGAAAAATTATTTTATTTCTATATAGAAAGATAGATAATATAGCAGTAATATTTGGGTTGATTACTATGATATAACCAATAAGCTGTTGCAGATTTTAACTGTGAATATACGTATTGAGTTAAAAAAATCCCGATCAATTAAATATCTTTCCCTACTCTTTTTTCCTGTGATATAGCAATCACCGAATCAGATGTGAGAATTGAGATGTTCCTTAAAAGGATAGAATATAGCAGTTATATTATGAAGAAGATACATTTTCTTCTTCTTTCCTGTAGCAATAGTGCCTCCATACCTAAAAGTCTCCAATATCTCACAACTCAAATCATATTGCTATATTTACTATTCTCAATACAAATGTATATTAGCTTAAGCATAATCTGCCTAATTTTAATTATCTAAGTAGTCGTGCAAAATTAATTACACATACTCTAAAACTAAAAAGCTGATGCTGTAAAAATTATAGGGAATAAATAATGGTAATTAATTTTGCTTAAGCATTTAAATACTGCCAAAAATTTTACTTTTACCGATAACCCAAATAACTAAAGATGAAAAATACCGACCAACTAGAAAATCCTCACATCAACCGTCAAGAACTATTTTTGTTAGTAACTCCAATATTAGGTTTCTTTCCCGCAATGTGGATTTTGCTTCGTCAAAAGGCTAGTCTACAACATAGAGCAGTAAGCCGATTAATTGTGACTCTAACCTTAATTTGGTTATTAGGAAATATCTTGTTGCAATTAGGAGGCGAAATAGGGGAATCTGGTACTATCACCTTGTTATTAATAAATAGCCTACTAACTACCAGCTACTTTATAGTTACTTTCGGACTAATGGTTCGGATCTGGAAAAGACAACCCTTATGGCTACCAGGAATTAGCCAGATAGCAGAGAAAGTGGTAGGTAAACATTTATGATTGTTAAAGGTTATATTAAACTGTTGAAAATTGAGATTTTCAGCAAAATTCGTCTGACAAAAAATTCTATTTTAATATTTAGTGTGTGAGGAAACCAGTGCCCGCTAATAAATTTTTAAATTCAACCGCTAGTAAAGAATCAAAAACAGAAAATTACCAGAAACAACCTTCCCAATTTACTCCCGGACGTTGGTTTGGCTTAGGTTTAGGTTTAGCTGGAGTAGCAATGATATCTGCCACAGCAGGAGCTTTGTTAGCAGTATCTCTTTCTAGCACCCCACTAATGCAACAAAGACTATCTCCAGAAGAAGCAGCAGTATTTTCTCAAAAAGATTTGGCCAAAAGCAGTATGAGATTGCCAGAGTTAACTCGACCTGTCAATATATTGTTGTTAGGAATTAAGGTATTAACATCAGATTTAGAAGAATATCCCCATGATGAATATCTAGGATATCATGCTTTGGTTAATTCTTTTAAAGGATTATCTGATACGATGCTTCTGGTAAGGTTTGACCCTGAAAATCAGAAGTTAACCTTACTCTCTATTCCCAGAGATACTCGAACTTATGTAGAAGATCGAGGCTTAACCAAGATTAATGCGGCCAATTATTATGGTGGGCCAGCCAAAAGTGCAAAAGCTGTTAGTGAACTTTTGGGTGGGGTAGGAATAGACCGTTACATTAGAGTCAATGTACAAGGTGTAGAAAAATTGATAGACGCTCTTGGAGGTGTGAAAGTTCATGTACCTAAAGACATGAAATATCAAGATGATAGTCAACACCTCTATATTAATCTTAAAGAGGGCGAACAACATCTCAATGGCGACCAGGCTCTACAATTTATGAGATTTCGCTATGATAATTTAGGGGACATTGGGCGAGTCCAAAGGCAGCAACTTTTGATGCGAGCTTTTATGGAACAGTCGGTTAATGTGAAAACTCTATCCCGACTGCCAAAAATTCTTTCAGTAATTCAGTCTCATATTGATACAAATTTGAGTGTAGAGGAATTAGTAGCTTTAATGAATTTTGCTACTAAGATTAAGCGACCTAATGTACAAATGTTAATGGTACCTGGTCAGTTTAGTAATCCTGAAGAATATAAGGCTAGTTACTGGTTGCCCGATCTGAGAACCCTAGATAATATGATAGCCAAACACTTTGACTTTGGTTACGATCGTTGGGAAGTAGAAAATTTAGATTCTTACTATATTAGAGTAGCAATTCAAGATAGCACTGATAATTGGGAAACTGTCGATGAATTAGTTAGGTCTCTCAATGATGCTGGTTATTGGAATGTTAAAGTTGCTAAACCCTGGAGTAAACCTTTAGAAGTAACTCGAATTATTGCTCAGAAAGGAGATATTCAAGCGGCACAAGCAGTTCAAAAGTCTCTAGGTTTTGGAGAAGTTTTTGTAGAAAGTACGGGATATTTAAAGTCAGATGTAACTATTCAGTTAGGACAAGATTGGTTGCCAATTAAAGATGAATCTCAAAATTCACAAAATTGGTAAAAATTGTCATTTATTTTTATATCCACTGGTGTAGAATTTGCAGTTAGGGCATTAAAGAAGGACATTCCACTGGAATGTCTCTACCCTAACACTATTTTCTGAAAATACTTTCAAAAATTAGCAGACAATTAAAATTGTTGATTTCCAAAGACTCTAGTTATTTGGTAAGTAGGTTTTACTCAGAGAAAGTAAAATTAGTACAAACCCAACCTGAAATAACCAAGGAATCACATTAAAAAACCAAATTAATCCAATGACCCCTATACAAGGTGCTAATATTCTAGGAATGCCATCCAAGGTTTTGACATCAGTATTGAAACTGACAAAAATAGCTAGAAAAAAAAGACTTAAGGGAATTATATAGGTAATATTCATTTGATTTATGGTATTTATGAATTCTTGACATTGATCAATATTATAACTAATAAAAATATGGGCTAACTAAGTTTTAGCTTAGGAATTGCCAAGTTTGAGATTAATTTTTGGAGACATATAATGACACAATAATGTCTGATTTTATGAAATAGATACTTCATATTAATTGGCAAAGGGAGAAAAATCCTCAATTACGGTTCATGCTCATCTCCAACTAGAGAAACTTCCTCTTCTCAACTTTCAATCAGATCTTTTAATCAGAGAAATAATTTTCGCTTAAGATAGGGAATAAGGTAAATTTAGCGCCAAAATTTAGGACAGTTGAAATGCTCAGACTTGATAGGGACTTAGCCAGTGTCGAGTCAGCAAAAAAAAATGAGAGTTGAGATTATTAACTCAAAGATGAAACTTATAAAATTTATTCATTAGTAAACTAATCAATTCCAGAAAAAACTCTGGTATCTTAATTATTCAAAGAAACTAAAATAGTTAATCCAAGTTATTCAAAGTACATTACTCAAACTTGTTAATCATGTTAGGTAAATTTTTCCGCAAACCAGAAGCAGAACTAAGCGATCGCGTTCCTCCTGGTCAACACTTGGCAAAAGGTTTTCCCGTACTAACTTATGGTGAGACTCCTAATATTAGTAAAGACGAATGGGAATTAAAAGTATGGGGTTTAGCTAAACCAGTTACCTTTAGTTGGTCAGACTTAATGGCCATGCCACAAAATCACTTCACAGCAGATTTTCATTGTGTTACTCGTTGGTCAAAACTTGATGTTCAGTGGACAGGGGTAAAAGTTACAGATTTTATGGCTCATGTAGAGTTAGACCCCAAAGCTATCCATATTATGGAACATTGCTATGGAGGTTACACCACTAATATTTCTGTAGCTGACTTCCTTAGAGAAGAAAATTTCTTTGCCCACACTCTATTTGGTGAACCATTACCTCCCGATCATGGTGGTCCTATGCGATTAGTAGTTCCTCATCTCTATGCTTGGAAAAGTGCAAAATGGATTAATGGGCTAGAATTTCTAGACAATGAAGATTTAGGTTTTTGGGAACGTAATGGTTATCACAAACGTGGTGAACCTTGGGCAGAAGAACGTTATGGATCTATTTAAGGAGATGGGAAAATGGATAGTGAGGTACAGTTTAATACTAATTTCCGCCTTGGTGAATGATTGTATGATTTTTAGTAGGGGCGATTCGCGAATTGTTTAGTAGGGGCGATTCGCGAATCGCCCCTACAGTAGTCAGTAGTTAAAAGAGTTTTTTTTGTTACCTGGACTTTTAGATTTTTTAGACTGTAAATGGCTTCAAACCCAGTATGAGCAAGGGAAATACCTGAACTTGCTTAAAATAGATGAAACCTAGATATATCAAGAAAATGTTTAATTTCAGGTAAAAACATTACAGTATAAAGGTTTGACCTTATTTTTAACCTGTTTTTTCCTAAAGTCCAGTTACTATCAATCTTACTTCGATACGAATTTCATACCTTATTTCACCAATTCCCTATTCCCTATTCCCTATTCCCTGTTATAGCAATGACTGAAAACAATAAACCTCAAAACTATCCAGCATCTCCAGAAATTATCCCTGGGTTTTCACCTTGGCTAACTCCCTTAACTTACTTTCTTGTATGTAAAGTTCTCTTACCTTTTTATTTCAACATAAAAGTTAGGGGTCAAGAAAAACTTCCTACTAATAAAGAAGCAATTATCCTTGCGCCGACTCATCGTTCTCGGTGGGACCCTCTAATTATGGCTTATATGGTAGGTTTAGTTAGTAACCGTTACCTGCGATATATGGTTTCCCAAGAACAAACAGAAGGTTTTCAAGGTTGGTTTATTCGTCGCTTGGGTGGTTTTCCAGTCGATCGCGATAATCCAGGGATATCTAGTATTCGTCATAGTGTTAAACTCCTGAAAGAGGGGGAAATTTTGGTACTATTTCCCGAAGGAAAAATATATCCTGAAGATAATGAAATTCATTTTATTCAACCAGGAGTTTCCCGTATAGCACTACAGGTAATATCTAGTGGTGCTGAACCGAATCTTAAAATTATTCCTATTAGTATTTTATACGATCATCCTGCACCTCCACCCTGGCGGTGTGGTGTACATGTTAATATCGGCGATCCTTTAGAAGTTAAAGATTATCTCGGTAATTCCACAAAGCAAGCTGCTCAAGAACTTACCGCGAATATGGAACTTTCTCTGAAGCAATTACATAAAAAATATTAGTTTTACAAGTCTTTTTAATTATAGGGGTTTGGTGACCAAACCCCTACTTATATGAAGTACGAAAATTACCAAATCTTTCTAAATTCTCTTTCCTTCTAATATCAAATCCGATTAAGTAGGTATAAAAAAAATTTTCCATCTTCGCGTCATTGCCAAATCTTTACAAGATTACCCAATTTCCCCATGTTCCCACACTCCCCAAATTCCTATCCTGGGAGGGGTTAGGGGTGGGTTTCAACACCCTTGATATAATTAGACATAGGCGTGAAAAAGATATAGATTTTTTGTGGCTAGTAGGGAACAGGGTATATATTTTCACGAAAAAGATACGAAAAATGATTTCGGAGAGTGAATTTTACAACTCTAGCTTGTCTTAAATAAAGAGCAAGTTTATTTTCTGGAGAGGTCTATTATACCAATGCTATCTCCTTTGATATAACTCCTTCTCCAATTATACTTATACTACCGGACTTGATATTACTACTAAATATTTTGTGCTTGAATAGCTGTAATTGCCACAGTATTAATGATATCCTCTACTTTGCAACCGCGACTAAGATCGTTTACTGGCTTTTTCAAACCTTGCAATATAGGTCCGATAGCGATCGCTCCTGTCTCTCTTTGCACTGCCTTATAAGTATTATTCCCCGTATTCAAATCTGGAAAAACAAACACTGTTGCTTGTCCGGCAACTTTAGAACCAGGCATTTTCTGAGCTGCCACAGCAGCATCTACTGCAGCATCATATTGCATCGGACCTTCTAATTGTAACTCTGGTTGCCGTTGTTGAGCGATCGCTGTTGCTTGGCGAACTTTTTCCACTTCTTCTCCTTTACCAGAAGAACCTGAAGAATAGGATAACATAGCAACTTTTGGTTCAATGCCAAATATAGAGGCAGTTTCTGCTGAAGCTAGAGCTATTTCAGCTAATTCTTCAGGGTTAGGATGAGGATTAACTGCACAGTCTCCATAAACTAAAATGTGACTTTCCAGACACATAAAAAAGACGGAGGAAACCAGAGAAAAACCGGGTTTAGTTTTAATTATTTGTAGTGCTGGTCTGATAGTATGTTGAGTTGTATGCACTGCACCAGAAACCATGCCATCTGCATCCCCACATTCAACCATCATCGTGCCAAAGTAAGATACATCTATCATGTAATCTTTTGCTGCATCCAGCGTCATTCCTTTATGTTTTCTGAGTTCATAGAAAGTTTCCACATATTCAGAGAATTTCGGGTGTTGTTTCGGTGTAATGATATTGAGGGTGTTAACATCTAAGTTAATGCCATGTTTTCTGATAGAACTTTCAATATCTTTGCGACTACCTAAAAGAGTTAAATCAACCATTCCTTGACTAAGGAGAAAAGAGACTGCTTGGAGAATACGAGGTTCCCCTCCTTCTGGTAAAACAATATGCTTTCTGAGAGATTTTGCTTGTTGATGCAAATTATAAATAAACATTTTCGGAGTAATACCATGAGACTTAATCTCACGCAACCTTTTTTCTAGCTTAGTTCCATCAACATACTTAGCAAATAATTCTAGACTCAAACGAATTTTTTCGATATCACCTGCAATAATGGAACCCTTTACCTCTTTTGCAAGAGCCGCAGTAGTATAAGTATCAGTTTCTACAGAGAGAATGGGTAGAGGATGAGCTAAACCATCAATTAGTTTCAGAATTGATGGTGCAGGAGAAATACCTCCCGATAGTAAAATTCCTGCTAGAGAGGGATAATTAACTGAATGTTCCGCTTGTAACATCGCCAATATTAGGTCGCCGCGATCGCCTGGAGTAATAATTAATTGACCCTCCTCCAACCAATTTAAGGCGTTAGAAACTTGCATTGCTGTTACTAAATAGTCAGAGACAAGATTATCTAGTTTCTTTTTTCCATCAATAAGGGATGCTTGAAGTTGTGCTGCTACTTCTCCAACTCGTGGATTTTCCAGTTTCGAGGTGTAAGGAATTACAGACAGTAAATAGTTGAATTGGTCATATTCAGATGCTAATACTTGGTTAAGTTCATTAATTTGTTGAGAGACAACTTTATTAACTACAATTCCCATAATTTGACAATTTTTCTCTTGATAAGCATCCAGAGCAATTTGAATGGTACTGGTTATTTCTTCGATGCTTTTTTGGTAACCATTAGTTAACAGAATAATCGGACAACCTAAATTTTGTACAATTTCCCGATTAATATCGAATTCCAAAGCCAAACTTTGACCTAAATAATCAGAACATTCGCAGAGAATAAAATCACAATTTGCTTCTAAGGATTTGTATTTAGTAATGATTTTTTCTAAAACTTGTTCATGTTTATGTTGATTAATCAGTTGAAGTACTTCGCTTTCTAATAAACCATAAGAATCTTCATAGTTTTGTGGCAAATTAAATTGAGTAATTATCAGCTCAATTTCTTTGTCTTTTTTGCCTGTTGATGTTCCTCTAATTAGAGGTCTAAAAAAACCTACTTTAGTCGTTTTTAGTAAGGCTTGTTCTATAATTCCTAATGCAAGTAAAGCTTTGCCACTGTCTGCTTCAAGGGTACTGATATAGAGAGATATTGTCATAATTTTAATTCATCCTCTCGATCTCTTCAAGGCTTACAGAATAATTAATAATTAATAATGAATAATTAAGAGTTTATAGTTAATAATTATTCATTCAACAATTTAGGTTTAAAGCCTCCCCTTTTAAGGGGATAAAATCAAAAAAAATACTTTTAGTCAATCCTATCTGTTTTAAGAAGAGGTAATTATTAATTGTTAATTGCTGAATTACCTTTAAATATTATAACCTTAATTATTACTTAATTCTGACTACTGTACCTTGCAATCGGACGGCTTCCCTGCCTGACTCCTAAGAACAAAGACACTGTAGCAAAATTTTATGAAATTGGTATTACTAGATTTGTTTTCTTGGATACATTTGATGCTGATACCTAGAATCTGCTAACAAATTTTGGTTGAGAAATATAACCATAACATGGTTTGTTTAAGGATAAGTTATGACCAAAAAATAACGACCGCTTTTTCTCCTTAAAAGGAGAAGCTTTAAACCTTTGGGGATTAATTATCAATTACCCATTGTAAAGACGTTGAAATTGGAATAAGAAATAAGAAAAAAAGGAAAAAAAATAGATACTCTTATTAGTTCTATAACTTTAGGCACAATTTATGAATTCCTCCCTACTTGAACACTATAGCAATAATGAATCAGTTCAGAGAATTGAGATGTTCCTTAAAAGTATAAATATAATAGTTATCAAATTCAGATATATTCATTTTTTTCTTCTTCTCTATTCACTGTTCCCTAAAAGTATTCAATATCTCACAACCTAAATCATATTGCTATATAAATTTCCAATTTCATTTTTGTAGCATTTTTTTTGATAATTGGTATAATAAAAGATTATCCAACTCGGAACATAATTTGTATATATCATTTTTGATGGACAAACAATAATAGTAGACACAAAAATTAAGCAAAATTTAACTATTTTCTACAGCAATTTTATTGTCAAAGTGAAGTATAGTTTAGTTGTACTAAATACGATACTAATTTTGTCCTGCAATCTTTGACTATGAGTACAAGCAAATGTAAAAAATATCTGCATTCAATTTAAAAATAGGCATTTGCTATGTTTACTAGGTTTTAAAGAGGCAGAATTTTGTATAAGGAATCTGAAAATAATGGTCTCAACTCCAGAAAAAACAGCCTTAATTAGTGCCTTTGGTCCAGCGCGTTCAACGGTTGAAGGCACACCTCTAAGTCCTGATGAACTCTACAAAATGCAGGCATTTTGGCGTGCTTCCTGCTATTTAATGGTAGGGATGATTTATCTGAAAAAGAATCCTTTACTACGGGAACCTCTACAACCAGAACAAATTAAGAGTAGAATTCTCGGACATTGGGGTTCAAGTTCTGGTCAAGCCTTCATTTGGATACATCTCAACCGAATTATCAAAAAATATGACCTCAACATGATTTATATGTCTGGTCCAGGACATGGCGCACCAGGAGTGTTAGCTCCAACTTATTTGGAAGACACTTACTCAGAGGTCTATCCTGACAAGGGTCAAAATATACAAGGTCTAGAAAAATTCTTCAAAGAGTTCTCTTTCCCTGGCGGTATTGGTAGTCACTGTACACCAGAAACTCCTGGTTCTATCCATGAGGGTGGTGAACTTGGTTATGTACTTTCTCATGCCACAGGTTCAATTCTTGATAATCCAGATTTAATTTCTGTGCCAGTTGTAGGAGATGGTGAGTCAGAAACAGGACCTCTGGCTACATCTTGGCATTCTAATAAATTTATTAATCCCATTACAGATGGTGCTATCTTACCAATTCTGCATCTAAATGGTTATAAGATTAACAATCCTACAATTTTAGCTAGAATCAGCCATGAGGATTTAAAAAATCTATTTTTGGGGTATGGTTATCAACCATATTTTGTTGAAGGGTCCGATCCAGATAGTATGCACCAAGCAATGGCTGCAACTTTAGATCATTGTGTTCAAGAAATTAAAGCTATTCAGCAAGAAGCAAGAAGTTCTGGCAATGCCGATCTACCACGGTGGCCGATGATTATATTCCGGACACCTAAAGGATGGTCAGCTCCCTCAGAAATTGATGGACACAAAGTTGAAGGTTTCTGGCGGGCGCACCAAGTACCGATGACTGATGTTGCTAAAAATCCAGAACATCTAAAAATTTTAGAAGAGTGGCTGCGTAGCTATAAACCAGAAGAACTTTTTGATGAAAATGGCAAATTCAAAGCAGAATTAAGAGAAATAGCTCCTTATGGTGCCCGTCGGATGAGTGCTAACCCTCATGCCAATGGTGGTCTTCTCTGCAAACAATTGAATATGCCTAAATTCCAGGAATACGGTATACAGGTAGATAAACCTGGAACAATAGAAGCAGAAAATACTCGTCCTTTGGGTGTATTTCTCCGGGATGTCATGGCTAAGAACATGAATAATTTCCGGGTATTCGGACCTGATGAAAATACTTCCAATAAGCTGAATGCCATTTATGAAGTTAGTAAGAAAACTTGGATGGCAGAGTTTCTACCGGAAGACTTAGATGGTGGGGAGCTTGCACGAGATGGCCGTGTGATGGAAATGTTGAGCGAACATACTCTCGAAGGTTGGATGGAAGGATACATATTGACGGGAAGACACGGCTTTTTGTCGACTTACGAGGCATTTGCCCATGTAATTGATTCAATGGTGGGTCAGCATACAAAGTGGATTGAAAAGTGCAATGAACTTAGTTGGCGTGAAAAAATTCCTTCTCTAAATTTGTTGATTACTTCTACAGTTTGGCGACAAGACCACAACGGTTTTACTCACCAAGATCCAGGTTTCCTAGATGTAGTTTCTAACAAGACTCCAGATGTAACTCGGATTTATCTACCACCTGATGTTAACTGTTTGTTATCGGTTGCTGACCACTGTTTGCGGAGTAAAAATTATGTAAATGTGATTGTGTCTGACAAACAGATGCACTTGCAGTACATGGATATGGATGCTGCTATTCAGCATTGTACTAAGGGTATAGGTATTTGGGATTGGGCAAGTAACGACCAGGGAATAGAGCCTGATGTTGTGTTGGCAACTGCTGGAGATATTCCAACTAAGGAAGCTTTAGCTGCTAGTGTCATGTTAAGGGAAGCTTTTTCTGACTTAAAGATTCGCTTTATTAATGTGGTCGATCTGTTTAAGTTACAACCAGATACAGAGCATCCTCATGGATTGAGCGATCGCGACTTTGATACTTTATTTACGCTGGATAAACCAATTATCTTTAACTTCCACGGTTATCCTTGGTTGATTCACCGTTATACTTACCGTCGCACTAATCACAAGAATCTCCATGTCCGAGGTTATAAAGAAAAGGGTAATATTAATACACCTTTAGAATTAGCTATTCGGAACAATATTGACCGCTTCAGTATTGCGATGGATGTGATTGACCGAGTAGACAAACTAAAAGTTGCAGGTGCTCATGCGAAAGAACATTTACGCAATGAGCAAATTTCTTGTCAAAACTATGCGTACGAGTATGGTGCTGACCGACCTGATGTTGTTAGTTGGAAATGGCCTTACTAGGTGAAGTGAGGAGTCAGAAGTTAGGAGTTAAATTATTACTGTCAGTCAATTTGAGAGTTTTAGAATTTCCTAATCGCCCTGGTGAATGCTATACAACTTTCATATCTAGAATGTTGCAGTAGTAGGTTGGGTTGCGCTGACGCTTAACCCAACAATCATTTGACTGGAACTGATAGCTTATTGTTGATAGTTATAGCAGTCGAAGCAAAGATGGGAACATTTCTAAATACTAAAACCAACTCAGAGATTACTTTTGACTTTTGCCTTTTGACTTTTAACTTATGCATAGTGCTATATATTTGTTTGGTTTCGCTTCCTCAACTCAACCTACTAGCGTGTCTAGATTTATTTTGTGAGTAAGTTTCAGTATCCCGGAAGACCTCTCCCCCAACCCCTCTCCTGCAAGGAGAGGGGTCAGTGTTCTCCCCCTTCTCACTGCTACCCAGAAGCAACCTAGGTAGGGAAAGGGAGTTGGGGGGTTAGGTTTTTACCCACAATTTTAGTCTAGACGAGCTACTACTAAGGTGTCTAGCTTTAGAATGTGGGTAAAGCAATTGCTAAGAAGGCAGTAAATTCAATATTATTGGCTTGTATTTACCCACAATTTTAGTCTAGACGAGCTACTACGCTTATTCCCCATTCCCTATTCCCTAATTAAAATGAAAGTCGCTGTTTTTAGTACCGAAAAATACGATCGCCAATTTTTAGAGGCAGCTAATACTGCTACTAATGCTAACCATGATTTTATTTTCCATGAAACTCGACTGGAGGCAAAAACTGCTACTTTGGCAACGGAATGTTCAGCAATTTGTGTATTTGTAAATGATGATTTAGGTGCTGAAACTCTGAAAATTTTAGCGGAGCAGGGTACTCGTCTAGTAGCTTTGCGGTCTACAGGATTTAATAATGTTGACTTGGAAACTGCTGCTGAAGTAGGCATTAAAGTTGTGCGAGTTAGTGTTTATTCTCCCTATTCAGTAGCAGAATTTACTATTGGGATGATGATGATGCTCAACCGTAAATTATATAAAGCTTATAATCGAGTGCGTGATGATAATTTCTCTTTAAATGGTTTATTAGGATTTGATTTACACGGTCGTACAGTTGGAATTGTCGGAACTGGTAAAATAGGTGTTATTGTTGCTCAGATTTTACATGGTTTTGGTTGTCATTTAGTTGGATACGATCCTTATCCTAATCCCAAATTTGCAGAAATTGATGATGCTCGTTACGTAGATTTACCTGAATTATTGGAAAGCTCTGATATTATTTCGTTGCATTGTCCTTTAACACCAGAAAATTATCATTTAATTAATCCTCAAACTATCAATAAAATGAAACGAGGAGTGATGTTAATTAACACCAGTCGCGGTCAATTAATTGATACAAAATCTGCTATTGAAGGGATAAAATCTGGAATTATTGGTTATTTTGGAATTGATGTTTATGAACAAGAAGAGAATATTTTCTTTAAAGATTTATCTGACACAATTATTCAGGATGATACTTTTCAATTATTACAATCTTTCCCTAATGTTTTGATTACTTCTCATCAAGCATTTTTTACTCAGGAAGCAATGAATGATATTGCGACTACAACTATTTCTAATATTACTGATTTTGAGGGAGGAAATTATCTGAGAAATGAAGTAAAACTTCCTGAAAAAGTTACCGCTAAGGCTTGAAATTAATTAGATGAAATCAAGATAGTTTGATTATTTTATTGTCATTGCTAGGCGGTAATAAAACAATTTAACCTGACTGGACAAAGCATCTTCTTAACCGACGGAATCTATAACATAACTGTAATACTAGAGATTGCTACGGGGGGAATAATTGTGTAAACCAAGATACAGCGTATTTCAGGTTTATGAGGTAAAGCAAAAATAGTTTTTATACCAGTTTTTAAAATGGTGGGAATTTATTAAATTAAGGACTGTACCTCATTTACTTGCAATCTGCTGTAATTGCTCTCTCATCCCCCCTCGTAATAACAATTAATATCATGTCCGCTGGGGCGCGTTTGTGTAAACCCAAGGATGAATATCTACAGGAAATTTAAGTTTTTTTTATTGCCCTTAAGTATTCTTGCCAGTTAAGTGTTCCCTACCTTTGCTATACAATACCGATGCTACCGGACATGATTAATATAAAATATCTGATTAATTGTATAATTAAGCTCATAGTTGGGCTTTACCCTAACATAAGTATTGTAAGGGCTAAAGCCCAACTACAAACAATTAATGCTAGGCGATCGCTTGCACAGGAGCAAGATGCTCCCACTCCTAAACAATTGAATAGGTTTTTGTTGAGAAACCCTTTTTCCTATTATACCAAGCGTGAAAAAAGAATGTTATGAATAACTAAGTGTAATTAAAAGACTTTACAGGAGATTTTCCTTTGACAGAAAAGATAATTTCCGACCTAAAAATGGTATTTAAGCCATTCATTATGACTCCTGACTCCTAATAGACATCTCCGGAAAATAAATAAATCTTTTAGTTATATTAGCTAAAGAAAGAATAAGTCACCATAAAAAATCCTTTTTCCTGCCTTTTTCGTAAAAATATCTTACCGAAAAATTAATAATTAATAATTAATAATTAAATAATTCGCGCCTTGAAGCCTCTCCTTGGATAGGGGAAAACAAAGACAATATTCCTTATATTCAATTCCCGAACGGTTTTAACCTTCTTGTAATTATCAATTATCCATTATCAATTATCCATTATCCATTAATGAACCGTTCCCTGTTCCCAGTTAAGTAGTTCCCTACTATGCGCAAAAAATCTATATCTTTTTCGGAGGGGTCTAATAAACAGCCTAGTTATTTGTAGTAAACATTTATAAAATTGGTATTATTCACAACCATTATTATCTAACAATACACTCCCACTACCACCAGACGGGCAATCCCTAATCATATTCTTCAACTCAAACTTATACAACTCATAAATATCATCAACAACATCATTAGGATCGTCAAACACATCCTCACTCGTATCAAACTCTACTTGACCACTACTACTAGCAACCTTCAGATTTTTAATAGGTGTGATACCAGCTTTAATAACTTCCGCATCAGGTAACTCCCGTCTGAAAGCCAAACTAAAATCAAATTCTTTGACTAAACTCTGAAAATAATTAACATTTTGTCCGCTGCTATAACGCTTTTGCAACTTATTAAAATCAAGACTGTCACCACCAGAAATACCATCAGTATCAGAACTAGACTCAATTTCATTTCCCGCCTCAAGATTACCACCACACAAAGGTTTATTCCGACTACCTAACCCATGACTGCCAACTACCCGACCATTGCTATCAAACACAGGTCCTCCACTCATACCAGCAGCAGTTTCATCAGTGTAAAAAATACTATAGCCCTGATGCTGAGGATCGGCATTAATCTTTCCCCTAACTGGACCCCAAGCTAAACGTCGTTGTCTGCGAGCTACTCTTTCACGACATCTACCTGTCTGCGGGTCTTTCTCTCTTTCAGGGTCAGGCCACCCAGAAATATAAATTCTGTCACTGAGATTCACCTGACGCGAGTCTCCTAGAGGAGCAACTGTATAATTTTTCTTGCTTTCAAATATAACGATCGCTAAATCTATACCCCTAACCTGATCTGTACCAACAGTATAATCAACTATATTCGTGTTGAGAATAAAGCGATCGCGACAACCAAATCTCACCAATACTGTCAATTTTGGACTACCTTTTAGAGGACACCCTCTACCATCATTAACATCTTTAATAATATGAATTTTCCCATCATAAGTTCTAATTCCATAGTATGGCTTTCCTCCTAATTTTTGCCAATAATGTTTGTTATCTAGGTGTCTTTGTAAAAAATTATGGGCGACAGTTAGCACATAATATTTATTTCCTTTTTTAGCAATAATTACCCCTGAACCTGGATGCCAAATACCTGATTTGCGTAATGGATTATTACGATTTTCTTCTAACTCTTGCCGTAATTCCGGAGTTAGTGCAGGAGCAATTAATACAGTTGTTTGTCTGGCTATAGAATTAATTTCCTCTATTGAAAGTTGAGCCAAAGCAGGAGTTGAGGCTAGAAAACTAAACAATATGCCACCTAGAAAAATAGATAATTTTTTAGTTGTTTTTATAAAAAAATATAGCATTTTTCTCCGAAAAATCGTGGTCTAAAATCTCCCCTTTTAAGGGGATAAACAAAAGATAATTCCGTATTTCAATCCCGAAGCTTTCCTACGGAATGCTGCGCAAACAGCTAGAGGTACTGATAACTGATAACTGAAATAACCCTTGCGAAACTTTATATTTTCGGAAGTATTCAGCCATTAGTTATTAACTAAGGTTTGCTGAAAAAGTCTGTTAGTTAAGAAAGGGAACGGGGAACAGGGAACAGTTTAGACTATATGCTACGGCAAAATTTTCTGATTGTTAGTGTCAAAACTCTAACATTTTGAGACGACAACAGCCAAAAACTAGGTACTTTTTCAGGATTTAAAAAGGCTAACACTTTGATCTGTTAATGCTTTTATATTTAATCAGCAAGCCCTAACTATATCGTCTTGAGAGGAGAAATTAATATCAATAAATTCAGAGAAAATTAAAAGTATGGATAAATGCTGAGTCAATAATCATAGCAATTTATATCATGTGCGGATAATTAGTATAGGATTTACGCAAAGACCGTATATATAGAGTTAAAAAACTATAACTATCTAGTTTTTTCCGCTATATGTAGTACCTCTGCGTAAGTCCTGTAGTAATAAAAAAACTTTCTCCTCCTTATAACTAGACTTCTCCAAAAATGAAAAATAAAATCAATTCTTATCTATAAATTATCAATTACTCTTCCCCTATTTCCTGTTTGCTCTTTTCTGGAGATGTCTACTAATAACTTTCTCGTCTTCCCTCCTGACTCCTGACTCCTCCCTTGTTATTTATAAC
>NZ_JAAHGT010000719.1 GCF_010672385.1 Okeania sp. SIO2F4 | reverse complement strand
ATTACTTTCTGCAATAACCACATTTGTAATTAGGGTTTGCTTATGGAAAGTATGAGTGGTAGGGGTAGGAGACAGGAGAAGAGAAGAAAAAATTTTCATAATTAGTCAATCCTATCCGTTTTCAAGGAGAGGTAATTGTTAATTATTAATTATTAATTATTAATTGTTGACCTACCGACCTGAATATAAACGCATTAGAGCAGTACCTGTAATTGCAGCAACAAAAAACCAGGTAACAAATAAACCGATCGCCTCACCAATAAATAGACCGATCGCCCTATAAACTAAGCCACCGACTAACCAACCTAGAGGCAAACCAATTGCCCAAGCAATAATATTTGCAATTATCCACAACTCCTCCCGATAGATTTGCTTCCTGAGTACAAACCATTGACCTAATCCCAAAATCGCCCCCACAATAGCACCATTAATAAATCCGTGAAACAACCTCAAAAATATTTGCTCCGTTCGTGGAGCTATCCAACCTAAAGCTCCTAAACTACTCGCCCCTATAAATAACCAACTCACAATACTCACCACTACCCACCATTTGCTACGAAAAATCCGATTTCTCAGTATCAACCATTGTGCTAATCCCACCACAGCTCCACCGATAGCTCCTGAGAAAGCACCAACATAAGGTCTCACACCTATTTCCACAAATATTAAGCTGAGGAAAAAGCCGACAATAGTGAAAAATACCCACTCCAAGCAAAAACCCCATGAAATTTTTTGGGGTTTGGTCCGGGAGGGATGATAATACAACTTGGTAAGTGACATCAAATAAATTTTCTAGCAACTTTAATATTAACAGGACTTACGCACACCGAACCCAGAAATCCGGTTTTTCGTAGATGTCTGTTGTTAAAATATCAGATTTCTTTGCATAATATAGAACCCGGTTATATAATATATGTGGCTTTGTTGCATGAAAGTATATAGCTGCTGCACTTGCTCCGCATATGTACTTCATCAGGTGCGGAAACTGCTGTAACTATTGGACAATAGATGAATAAAACATCAATATAATACAAAAAAAGGCTGAAACTTTTACCTGTAAAGGTTTTGAGAGTCTATCGGTAAACCCTAACTATTGGACAATAGATGAATAGAACATCAATAATCGCGAAAGAGAGCGATATAGCTGTCGCACTTACTCCGCGTTTCATGTGCGAACCAAAGCGGAATGGATGTTCTATCGCTACTTTTATGCAACAAAGCCAATATATGTTGATAATTCTATAATTACTTCAATCTCCCCACACTCCCCACACTCCCCACACTCCCCACACTCCCCACACTCCCCATCCTCCCCACACTCCCCATCCTCCCCACACTCCCCATCTCCCCATATCTTCATTTCGGGCGAGATACAGAAGTAGGAAACATTTTCTTAAACTCAACACGCCGCTCTTGGGGTGAGTCTGGAGTCATATAACTCCATAAAGTTTCCCAATAGAAAAAAGATACTCCAGCAAAGTTACGATCGCGCACTGCTTTTACCTGTTGTTGAATTTTCTCAATTGTCATGGGTGTTTTCAAGGTACCTGTGAGAATACCAATACTGAAAGGAATTTTATTTTTAGCAATTTTGAGTGAGGGTTGCTCCAACTCTTTTATAAATGAAGGTAGATCGTCTCGATACACCTGCAAAATAAATTCATCTACTAAGCCTCTCTTTATCCAAGTTTGCCAATCTTGTAGATATAATTTGTAGGCAAAATCATAGGGATTAGAAGACACAGACACAATACAGTTTGGTTTGACAGCTTTAATAGATTTGTAAAGTCTTTCGATAAAGGCAGTAATTTGATTTGCCCGCCATTCCATCCATTCTGGGTCTGTAAAATCTTTTGGAGGCATTTTGCCCTGATGTTGTTCTCGATAAAGGTGAACTGTAACCGGATCGTAGCCAAATTGTACTGGCATTCCAAAGCGATCGTCTATTTGAATTCCATCAACATCGTATTTTTTGACAACTTCTAATATTAGGTCGAGAATAAAGTTTTGCACCTGGGGATGAATGGGGTTAAGCCAAACATTGTAGATGGAGAGCGACTGTTGCAGTTGGGTTAATAAAGACTGTTCATCTGATTCAGGGAGTAAATCTTTCAGCTCTAGTTCAAAAAAATCTTCAGAAAAATTTCTATTTTTGTCAAGACTTGTTGTCACCCAGTGAGGATGACGTTTGACTAATAGAGAGTTTATTGGAGCCATGAAACCATATTCAAACCAAGGGATAACTCGTAGACCTTGGCGATGAGATTGTTTAAATATTTCTCTGAGTACATCTTGACCAAGGCGAAATGTAGCAAGAGTTGGGTCTTGAGGTTGACCTGTGATTTTTTTTGCGATATCACTGGGGTAAAAGGTGTTACCTCGGTTCCAGGTTACGGGATAAACAGTATTGAAATTGAGTTGAGAAAGTTGACGGAGGGCGCGATTAATTCCCCACGGAGTGAATAATACGCTACTACTAACGTTAGTTATCCAGACTCCCCGCACTTCTTTTTTTTCAGGTGTAGTTTTAGCGGTGACTGGAGTTGGCGAGATTACTATTGCGTATAACGAAATAGAAAGGAGAGCGATCGCTACTCCCACTACTAGCCATATTTTTAATCGTTTTAATTTATGATTAATTTTATAAGTCATTATTTTGGTAAACTTTCCAACTTTCCGCTCTCTAAATATTTCTAACGTTATAGTTTTTGCCTACTACACCAAACAGCCAAAATCACAACCTTTGTAGGGACGTTCCATGGAACGTCTCTACAGTATTGTATAGCATTACGCAAATAGGTGAGGACATTTATAAATGCTCAAACTCAGTCAGAAATTACTTCTGACTTGTGACTTCTAACTTCTGACTTCAACATTAGCGATCGCTTTTGCTAAAGCATCCATAGCTTCCGTTACTTCAGTCTCAGTAACTATGAGTGGAGGCACAAACCGCAAGACTTTTGGACCCGCAGGCACAATTAACAACCCCTCATTCATGGCAGCTTTGACTAGATCGATAGAAGTCAACTCTATATCTGCATTTAATTCTATACCATTAATCAAACCCCAACCTCGTACTTCAGTGAATAAGTTAGGATATTTAGCAGCAATAGCATTTAATCCTACCCGTAACTGTTCCCCCCTCTGCTGTACATTTGCCAACAAATTTTCCTGTTCCAAAGTTTGACAAACTGCCAACGCTACTGCACAAGCAAAAGGGTTTCCGCCAAAAGTGCTAGCATGACTGCCTGGTTCAAATACATCACAGTGAGATTTACATAACATTGCGCCGATGGGGATACCTCCTCCTAACCCCTTAGCGGAAGTTAAAATATCTGGTTCGATGCCGAGATTTTCATATCCCCAAAGTTTGCCACTGCGACCCATTCCTACTTGTACTTCATCTAATATTAAAAGAATACCTTTCTCATTACAAATTTCTCTAATTCTTTGGAAATAAGCTACATCACCAGGGCGCACCCCCCCTTCTCCCTGGAGTGCTTCTAGCATAATAGCTGCAACTTGTCGTTTGTCTTTGTCTAATTCAGCGATCGCGCTTTCTATAGCAGCAATATCATTGTAGGGTACATAATAAAATCCTGGCATTAAGGGGCTAAAACCTTTGTGATATTTTGGTTGCCCAGTTGCGGTAATAGTTGCCAGAGTTCTCCCATGGAAGCTAGCATGGGCAGTCAAAATTGTTGGATTTTCGATGTTTAACTTTTCATGGGCATATTTCCGGGCAAGTTTTATTGCTCCTTCGTTAGCTTCCGCTCCAGAATTACAGAAAAATGCTTTGTCAGCGCAAGAATGTTGTATCAACCACTGTGCCAATTCTCCCTGAACTGGAATATAGTATAGATTAGATACATGATGTAATCTTTGAATTTGCTCTGACACTGTTGCCATCATCACGGGGTGAGCGTGACCGAGAGTGCAAGTAGCAATTCCAGCAACAAAATCTAAATATTCTTTTCCTTCAGTATCCCAAACGCGACAACCTTCACCCCGTTCGAGGGCAATGGGAAAACGCCCGTAAGTATTCATTACATAAGTGTTGAAGTTGTCAGCACTAAATGTTGTATATGCGCTTGGTGTTTCTAAAGACTGTTTAACTATTGTTTCTGGAGTCATAAGTTATATCCTCAAAATCAACATCAATCTTAACTAAATATTACGAGAGAATATAGATTTTTTCCGCTTTTTTTAATTTATCATATTTTTCGCAAACGCAAAAGTAGTATCATATTTTATCAATTATTATTTCTATCATTGGAGATTATTTAGATTATTTTAAAGTTTCTCTTTGTTATTAATAAATGAATTTAATAGTGGTGATGGCGATCGCTATTTTGTCAGTCTGTGAGAATTTATATTGTTTTAGAAACAATCATCTCTGTTCCATATTAAAATTTCCAACTTTCCCAACAATTATGAGTAGATTAACCATTGAAAAAAATGTAAACATTCAGCTCTTAGCTAATGGCTGAATGCTTACAATTATTTTGGTAAATTCTATTTTTTTAACTGGCTATTGGCTTTTAGCATTCAGCTAGCCTCCTGGGTCGGAACTGCGTTAACAGCTTTTTGAGCTTGGGTAAAACATCCCCTGCTTCTATAAGCAGGATAGTTTAGGAGGGGTAACATTCCCCTTCTAAACGTTTAGTGCTGACTGCTGAGTGCTGATTGCTGATTGCTTTTTTAAGGAGAAGTAATTATTAATTATTAATTATTAATTATCCATTATTAACTTATCTCTTAATTTTTAACCCAGTCATAAGTTCCAGGTCTGTTCTAAACAACAGAGCATCTCGACTACGGATATCAATAATAGTTACATTTTGATTATTTCCCTTATCCCAATAAAGAATTGCTACTTGAACTCTAGCTTGTTTATCTATTGCACTAATTATCCCACCGATAGGAGAAAGAAGACGTTTAGCTACACTTTTTTGTACTTGGCTTTTAGCATATTGTCCTGTAGAAATTTCTGTAATATCGTCTTTCTTTGAAGTAAAGTTACCAA
>NZ_JAAHGT010000718.1 GCF_010672385.1 Okeania sp. SIO2F4 | reverse complement strand
TGACAGGAGGTAGGAGGTAGGAGGTAGGGAAAAAAAGTGTTTTCATCACGCTATTATCCGGAGAAAGGAGACAGGAGGTAGGAGGTAGGAGGTAGGGAAAAAAGTGTTTTCATCACGCTCTTATCCGGAGACAGGAGACAGGAGAGACGGTGAAATTGCTCCTCAACCAGTCAGAATGTTATTAAGTGGCATGACAATAGTAGCGATCGCTGTCTTACTCTTCGTTAACCTGAGTGCAGAAGTTAACGCCCTTGATAATGAGTTTGTGGAATTAGCATCTCCTACACCTGCTATTAGCAAAAATCAAACAGTACAAGTAGAATTATCAGGAGATACCCAAGCGGTTGTTGGTAAATTAGCAAATCAAACAATCAAAGTTACTAACCCCACCACAGGAGAAGCAGTCACAAATGTGCAAGTTACTATTCAATCAGTTGCTTTAGAGAGTAACGCATTAATGTTTGGCTATCAAGGTACTCCCGATACTACTGGAAAATTGACCAGGCAAGAATAGTTTTTCGATGGCGCACCCCATCAGGTAACAGCAAAGGTAACTCCTTTTGCTAGTGCTTCTCAAAAGTTTGCACCATTAGAAGTATCTCAAGAAATAGAAGTAGAAGGTATCGCACCTCCATTATTGATTCGATTCATCAGTTTATTCTATTTCACATTGATTTTTGTCGTAGGATTAGCTGTAGGATTCTGGTTTAATAACAGCAACCTTAGTATTAGAAGTCTCTAATATAGAATCCGGATAATTAGTATCGCTAAGTCCGCAGCGAGTGGAACGGAGTGGAACGAAGCAATCTCATAGGTAAGGCGAGATTGTTTCCTATCGTGGCAATGACGACTGTTCAACCGGATTTTATATAAGGGGATTGGTGATTAGGTAATGTTTTTCAATATTTATGAACTGTACAACTATAGTTTTTTCATAGATATTTAAGACAAAAGCATTACGCATTTACCAACGCCTATATAAGAAGTTGTTTGTAAACTCATAAAAACCTCTCTCCAAACCTCTCTCCTACGAGGAGAGAGGCTTTGAAACCCCATTCCCTTGTAGGGAAGGGGGGTAGGGGGGTTAGGTTTGCGCGGATTCATCAATTCTATCCAATACTTCTCAAACAGCTTCTAATAAATATCTGAAAATAATCTAGGGACTTTACATGAAATGTCCCTAGGAAAGTTTAACAAAGAGCTTATTTATTTGCTGAATAACTCTATTAGACATCTTCAATAATCAAAAATAAAATCAGTTATCCCGTAGAAATCATCAATTATTTACCGAACAATCAAGGTTTAAAGCCTCTCACTCGCCGTGGATAAAAAAGCGGTCGGAAAGCGCAGCATTCCGTCAGGATGGGATGGCGAGGTTTCCTCGCCATATCCAATCTCCCCTTGAGAAGAAAAAAAATTCCTTTTTAACCAATCCTATCCGTTTTTAAGAAGAGGTAATTATTAATTATTAATTGTTAATTATTAATTATTGAACCCTACTCCCTACTCCCTTGATAACCATCATAATAAATCACTGCCTCCTTTAATTTACGCTTTTCCCAGTTAACAATTTCCAGCAAAGGACGTTCTGTGAATTCTGTGACATAACCTAAACATAAATACGCTATTAACTCATTTTCTGGAGGAGCATTGAGAATAGTTTTTACCTCTTTTTCATCTAAAATACTTACCCAACCCAACCCTATATTCTCCGCTCTAGCCATTAACCACAAATTTTGAATTGCCAGACAAACACTGTACGGTCCAACTTTATCCATACTTGTTTGACCCATAACAGGAGTAAGTGAAGGTTTATAAAAAACAGCAATGTTAATAGGAGTTGTGGTAATTCCTTCCAATTGAAAATTATTATATAACGGTCTATCTTTAAAGATTTCTTTAGCTTTTTTATTTTCTCTTTCAAAAGATGCCTTGATTTTGGCTTTGATTGATGAGTCACGAATAATTACAAATTCCCAAGGTTGGGAAAAACCAACTGAAGGGCCAAGTAAAGCAGCTAAAAGTAACCGCTCAATTTTTGTATCGGGAATTTCTTCATTAATAAAGTTTTCCCCAAATTCTGTTCGGCGATGAACGATAATATCTGCAAGTATTTGACGTTCTTGTTCTGTAAAAATTCTACCTTTCATATTATTTACTTCCAATTATTGTATGATATTTTCTATCTGAAACTCAATTACTTAATAGAGTCTTCAAGTTGCTGTAAAGTATATTCTCAACTATTGGCGTGTCAAGCTTAAAATGGTGTGTTAGGAACGAGCAACAAACGAAGACCTCTCCCCCCTGCCCCTCCCCCTCTCCTGCTAGGAGAGGGGCTTGACCCCCTTCCCTGGGAGGGAAGGGGGTTGGGGGGTTAGGTTTTTTAACCCACATTTTCAAGGTTGACACGGCACTATCTATCTAATTTATTCATTCTTGTTACAATACTTCCGTAGCCTAGGAAACCCTATCATCTTTGTATATCGTTATAATCTTTGTATACTTTTAAACATATTTTGAAAAAAATGACAAAACCAGGGAAGCTATCTGTCAATAAACAGCCAAACCAACAATTTCAATTTGACTCTATTGATGCTGCACTAGCAGATATTAAAGCAGGTAAGTCTGTAGTAGTAGTCGATGATGAACATCGAGAAAACGAAGGAGATGTAATTTGTGCAGCTCAATTTGCTACTCCAGACATGATTAACTTTATGGCAGTAGAAGCTAGAGGTCTAATTTGTCTGTCATTGACAGGCGATCGCCTTGACGAATTAGATATTCCACTTATGGTTACTAAAAATACTGACAGTAACCAAACTGCTTTTACCGTCAGTATCGATGCTTCCCCACAGTTGGGAGTTTCTACTGGTATCTCAGCAGAAGACAGAGCAAATACTATTCAAGCAGTTATTAACCCTACTACCAAACCGGAAGATTTACGTCGCCCCGGTCATGTCTTCCCCATTCGAGCTAAAGAAGGAGGAGTATTAAAACGAGCAGGTCATACAGAAGCTTCTGTTGACTTAGCTAGATTAGCAGGTTTATATCCAGCGGGAGTTATTTGTGAAATTCAAAACCCAGACGGTTCGATGGCAAGATTACCTCAATTAATAGAATATGCTCAAACTCATAATCTGAAATTGATCAGTATTGCTGATCTTATCAGTTATCGCATCAGACACGATCGCTTTGTCTACCGAGAAGCTGTTGCTAAATTACCCTCGCAATTTGGTGAGTTCCAAATTTATGCTTACCGCAATACTCAAAATAACTCGGAACATGTAGCTATTGTTAAAGGCAATCCAGAAGAGTTTCCGGAAAAAGATGTCATGGTGCGGGTACATTCTGAGTGTCTGACTGGAGATGCTTTCGGTTCCCTCCGTTGTGACTGTCGAATGCAACTGCAAGCAGCGATGAAAATGATTGAAAATGCGGGTGCGGGAGTGGTCGTCTATTTGCGACAAGAGGGTAGGGGAATAGGTTTAATTAATAAAATGAAAGCTTATTCATTGCAGGATATGGGATTAGATACTGTGGAAGCTAATGAAAGATTAGGGTTTCCAGCAGATTTGCGCAACTATGGTGTGGGAGCACAAATATTACATGATTTGGGCGTGAAGAAAATTTGTTTGATTACAAATAATCCCCGGAAAATAGCAGGTTTAAATGGTTATGGAATTGAAGTAGTAGATCGAGTTCCTTTGTTAATTGAAACAACAGATTATAATTCTGCTTATTTGGCGACTAAGGCGCAAAAATTAGGTCATATGTTGTTACGCAGTTATTTAGTAACAATTGCTATTGATTGGAATTATCAAAACACAGAAGGAAAATTTGCCGATAATTCTTTGGTTAAAACTTTGAAATCTCCAGTTCAACAGCGCTATGAATATTTGGAAAAATTACGCAGTTTAATCAAAGAATATGATTTTCTGTTGCGGGAAGAAACTAGAGCAGTGGCAACAGCGGTTTTTGCTCAAGCACCTTTAATAGTTAATTTTGGTTTAGAAAAAGCAACATTAATTACATCTGAATGGTATCAACAATCAAATAATCCTTATTTGGAGGCGATCGCTAAAGTCTTAACAGAAATATCCCAATGGGAAAATATTTTCAAATTGGAATTTATCATCGCTTCTGGTTCCGATCCCATGACTACCTTGCAAGTACAACTCGAACGTCAGAGTTTTGAAATAACTGAATTATTGACAGTTATGGAACATTTGGAAACACAAAAAATTTACAGTTTAAAAGTTTAGTGGTTTATATAAAATCCGGTTGAACAGTGGTCATTGCGACGATAGGAAGCAATATCGCGCCCCTTGAGATTGCTTCCTTCCACTCCGTTCCAGTCGCTGCGGACTTTACAGTAACTAATTACCCAGATTCTATATTAGGAGTCAGGAGACAGGAGTCAGGAGTCAGAATGAAAGAAGGAGGTGAAAATGTCCGCAGCGAGGGGGATGGGAAACACGCTTAAGTCTATGGTTGGCATTTTCACCCCCCCAAGCAATCCCAATCCCAATACTAGAGATTGCTTTCCTAAGGTCATGCTCCGCAAACGCTGCCGCTCGCAATGACAATGTGAAAATGTCCGCAGCGAGGGGGGGTGGGAAACACGCTTAAGTCTATGGTGAGAATTTTCACCCCCCCAAGCAATCCCAATCCCAATACTAGAGATTGCTTTCCTAAGGTCATGCTCCGCAAACGCTGCCGCTCGCAATGACAATGTGAAAATGTCCGCAGCGAGGGGGGGGTGGGAAACACGCTTAAGTCTATGGTTGGCATTTTCACCCCCCCAAGCAATCCCAATCCCAATACTAGAGATTGCTTTCCTAAGGTCATGCTCCGCAAACGCTGTCGCTCGCAATGACAATGTGAAAATGTCCGCAGCGAGGGGGGTGGGAAACACGCTTAAGTCTATGGTTGGCATTTTCACCCCCCCAAGCAATCCCAATCCCAATACTAGAGATTGCTTTCCTAAGGTCATGCTCCGCAAACGCTGTCGCTCGCAATGACAATG
>NZ_JAAHGT010000717.1 GCF_010672385.1 Okeania sp. SIO2F4 | reverse complement strand
ATCTAAACTAGCAATTACTTGTAAATCTTGGTTTGCTTTTTTGAGAGCTAGCTCTGCTTTTTTGCGTTGAATTAACCCCCCTAACTGAGTTGCAACACCATTAACTAACTCCATAGAATTTTGATCTAGGGAACGACAAATTTTATGGAAAAAGACTAAAATAGTTAAAACTTTTCGCTCTAGGATGATAGGAATTCCCAAAGCAGATTTAATACCTATTTTTTCAGCAATTTCAGAACAAATAGAAACAGAATATTGTTCCTGAGAAATATCTTCTAGCCATTCTGCTTGTTGAGAAGAGAACACCCTTTCTAGGAAACCTGGATGAGAGCTAAAAGTAATAATTTGATGCTGTTGTCGAAACTTGAGAGTAAGTGGCAAAGCGCCATTGCTAGTGTTACTAGCATACCAACCTCTACTAAATCTAAGCATTGTATTATCTTGGTTAGGAATCCATGCTTCCCCAAAATCCCAATTCATAGTTTGACAGATTTCTGCGAGAATCACTTCTAAAGCTGACTCAAAATCAGATGCTTCACTAATAGCATGAGTCGTTTTTAATAATAGTTGTAATCTAGCATTTTGTTGTTGTAATTCCTGCTGTAGGGATTGCAAACGTAATTGATTTTCAATCCTGGCTAAAATCTCAATTAATTCAAATGGTTTAGTTATATAATCTACTCCTCCTACAGTAAAAGCTTTAATCTTATCCATCACTCCATCCAAAGCAGAGATAAAAATCACAGGGATATTGCAAGTTCGTTCATCTCTTTTCAGAATTTCACAGATTTGATATCCATCAATGTCTGGCATTTTAACTTCTAATAAAATCAAGTCTGGAAGTATGAAATGAATAGTTTCTAGAACTTGCTTACTACTGGTGGCAATTTCCACCTTATACCCTTGGGTAGATAACAACTCAGTCAAGAGTTTTAAACTTTTAGGATTATCATTGATAATTAAAATAGTTTCTCTGAATCTAGAATTTTGTTGTTGATACATGATTTAGTAGGACTAGAGTGAACATGACTACTCTTCTAGCTGGCTATAGGGAGCTATTGGCCAAATTAATCGCTTCTTAAAATTGTGTTCGGTTAAGGGGATATAGACTTGTAAGACTAACTCTGTAAACTAATAATTAATAGCTGTTTGATTGAATTTTACCTACTATATTAAGAAACCTACAACCAATGTTTAATTGTTATATACAGCCTGAATTGCCTTAAATATTATGTATAACATAACTTTTAAGATGAAATATTTTAATTCAACTAATATAGCATTTTTATTGGAGTGTTGAAAATACTTTTGAGAAAAAACAGCAGGGAATCAAGTATATACTTCTTGTGATAATCGAATAAAAACACAGTCGTTGTTAGCAATTTTATATAGTAAGCGGTGATAGATAATCAAGTATGAAACTCTTGCTAATGTTACCTTTTCCCTAATTTATAAATAATTTATCAACAAGCAAAATAGGACTGATATATAAATAATTTATATTAGCTTTTCTATAGTTTATCGTCTCTAAACTCAAATATAGGGACAATAATTTCTACCAATTTCAAAAAAGAATGCTACAAAACGGAAAGCTGGAAATTTATTTTTATGCACGATATTATCGAATTGTATAAGCCAGCTAATTTATATCATTTCTGCGATTTTTTTCTTCTTTCTTGATTCCTTCTTCCTTCTTTGGAGCCTATACTTATATATACTATTGATAATAAACATTTATCAAATTTGTATTGCTTGATTTTTATCAATATTGAGCTACAACACAAGTTAATTTTGAAGTTGACTTTGGAGGAACCAAGGCAACTATATGAGGAACAGGACGTGGAGTATATCTGACTAAAGATTTACCTTGATAAGCTAGAGATGTACTTGCTCCAGAATCTAACATTACAGCATCCCGAAATCCTACTTGTGCTAAAAGTTGACCAAGTTTCACTGAACCAACTCTTTTATAAGATACTCCAATCATAGGTTGACCGCTACGATGAATACCCCAAAAAGCTCGATGACGGGGTTCATTAAATTTGAATAGTTCGCCAAAAGTTTCTGCTGGTTGTGGTTGAGAATTTCTGACTAAAAATGCAGCTCCGACAAAAGCATCTGTAAGATTTGGCATCTCTTTTTGGAGACCTTTTATAGTGTTATGTAGTTCCGAATTAAAAGGAATAAAATCTACTTTATCCTCACTAATTAATACTAAGGGACGATTCTTTAATTTATTATTGTCATAGCTATCCCCAGGTACAAATTTTTTTGTATTCTGACTAAAAATCGGACCTATAACTTCGTTAGAATCTAGTTTTTCCAGAGAAAAAAATACTCCATCTACTCCAGCGATCGCCTGATTTTTTGCCACAATATCTTTGACTTGATACCGACTATCTGCATGAATAGTGATTGGTTTTCCTCCAGATATTAAAATTAGAGGAATGCCTTGTGGAAAAACTTTATTTTTAATAATTTGACTATTAAAATCAAAGCCTAGTTTCCAGGGGGGTAGTTGTAATCCGCCATAAGTTTGAGCAATTGCTTTTTTTAATCCTGATTGACCGAAGCGGTCTATTGCTAATAAACTTTTGGATTGATTACTGAAGATATTTTTGTTTTTTTCATTGTTAGTGCTGCTTCGTATCCTGCTACTTTTATCCAAGCACTAACACGTTCGTCGTATTTACCTTCGGGATAGGTAAAGTAGCGAATCTTTATGCCTAATTTGTTCTGTAAAATTTGCTTTGATTTTAATAATTATTGTTGAAGTTCTCGGTCAGATAATTTGGTTAAATTTTTGGGATGAGTGACACTATGAGATGCAATTGTTACTAATGGATTTGCTGCCATTTCTTGTAATTGTTCCCAGGTGAGGGTTGAACGACCTACTATTTTGCCTTCGATTTTGTCTGTATATACTGAAAAAACTGCTGGATAATTGTATTTTTTTATCAGGGGATAAACTATTTGATAATGACCAATATATCCGTCATCGAAAGTTAGAACTATTGGTTTAGCTGGTAATGGTTTTCCTGTGCGTAAGTGCTGAATTAGTTGGTCTAAACTAATGGGAGTTACTCCATTTTTTTTGATTAATTCCAGATGCTTTTCAAATTGTTTTACTGTGACATCAAAAGATACTTTTTTCTTTGGTAAAATGTCGTGATACATAATTATCGGAACTTTGGCTAATCTGGCTCGTTCGTGAATTGTCGGCCAAGGATTAGGGCGATTATTTATAGTAACAATTGTTTGTTCTCCTATGGTTTTTATTAAGTTATTTCTTGGTTAGTCATTACGTTAGAAATACTTAGGAATTTATTGAGTGTAGCATCCAGGGATATTTCTGATAGTTGAGTATTCTGATTGTTGCAAGATTTAGGAGATTTTGAATTAGGATTGGATTGAGCAAAGGTTGGTTGTGATAACAATCCTATTAATAAGGTTAAAGTTAGATTAGTGATCGCTAATAAGGAAGAGCGAATTAGGAAAAATTTAAACATAAGACTAAAATTAAAACTCCATATCAGCATTCAGCTATTAGATTTCATAATTTCTTAGGTCATGCTGCGAAACCTAATAGCTAACGACTGAATGTTTACCTATTATTTATTTCAGAACTTGAGAAAATACCGAGAAAAATCATAAAATAAAAATAGTCATTAATTGTTTAATTTTAGGTTAATAAGAGTTTAATAAAATTATCCTTTAGCTATGGCAGGTAAATGGTATTTTTATCTACAATTGATAAATTTGCAGGAGCATGATTTAGAGACAAAATACCTAGGGAAATAAAATTGATTTATAAGTTAAGTAATCATATTTATTCAAATTGTGATTAGCTGTAATTTTTTCGATAATGTTTCAGATAACTAAAGCTATTAATGTAGCCAATAAGTAGGTGAGAATAAATAAACGTAACGAGTGTAGGGCGGGTTTAATAGACTATATCGTGCTTATGTAAATGGTTTCGGTCAAACCCCTCCCTACAATTTTTTTTAAGTTTAATTAGACCGATCTACTGATTAAGTTTATAGTATGAAAAAATTCAATTATTTTTGATAAAAATCATAAAATTTTAGAGATTTATATAGAGTTTCTCAGGCTAATGAGGTACACCTATATTTATTTCTATTCTATTCTCTATTCCCTAAAACCAACGAATTTTTTGCCTTACCAGTGTGGGAATTGCTATAGAATTTTCAGCAAACAGGTAATACTAAATCTTGAAGATAATAGTAACTTTGCTAAATATCCTTGAATGGAAGATTTGCAGGAGAACTTGGAGATTAAATCCCTACGGTAATTTATCGCCAACAATATTTTTTGTAGAATATTTGATAAAACATAATATGAAATACTAAAATTTTGGCTACAAATACTTAGGCTGTTTCAAGGAGTCATAACTCAGGAGTCAGTAGGAATAGCCTATATATCATTTATTAAAATAAAACTCTGTTTTTAGTCAAATAGATATTTCTAAGTAAAGTCTTTTAATCGGTTAAATTATTCGTAGCATTCTTTTTTATATTTCATATAAGGATTCAGAAGTCAGCTATCAGCTTCATTTATCATATTGATGAGGTACAATATTTTTTCTGTTTCTTGTTCCCAGTTCCCTAATACCATTTCTCAAAAAGAATGCTATACCCGATCGGGTAGGGAAGTGTGGGGAGAAATAAACATAAGAATAATAAACATTAACTGGGTTATTTTTAGGAAAAAAGTGATTGATATTGTGTTGATTACTTAATAACTGAAGTCCGACCTAAGTACAGCAATACTTTTGGGAATTGGTATAAAATGATGCCCTGCGACGGATTGTTAAATGCCTTTCACAGCTTATAGCAGTCGAAGCAAAGGTTAGGACATTTCACAATGCTGAAACCCTTTAACAGTTTACTGTTCCCTGTTCCCAGTTAAGTGTTCCCGATTCAAGTAGCGCTATAAATTTTCCCCATTGGATAGCTTCGGCCCAAACCATCCCAAAGCGCACATTCAGCTGACCTGGTCCACAAACGTGGTACGCAAG
>NZ_JAAHGT010000716.1 GCF_010672385.1 Okeania sp. SIO2F4 | reverse complement strand
CGTCTTACGGCTGATTGTTTGGCCTTAAGCTTAGAGATTTTTCTATTCGCTTTTTTCCATCTACTTGATGCTTTTTGCTTACCTTTAATTGGTCGTTGCTTTCTTTTGAGTTGACGTGAAGCTTGCTTAATTTTTGGGGCCAACTCCCTGTCAAACCTAGGATTACTAATTTCGTCAAAACCATAGCCATCATAACAAGTCAAAGCTGTTTGAGTACCAAGGTCAAAAGCCACCATTGACTCATAATCTAAGGGAGACTTACTACCAAATAATGGTAATGGTTCCGAGGTCTTGATACTAAATGAAACATACCACTCATCTTTATGAGGACGATAAACAATCGTACAAGTAGTAGGTTTTCCCCAATACTTAAACCTACCCCGCATTCTGATTCTCATTCCTAAGTCATTTAGAGTTACCCAACCACAGTTAACAGCATATTTTTGGCACTTTTCAATTTGCACCTTAAAACCTTGACGACCATCTGGGTAAGTCCAGCCGGAGTAATTTCCGATCGATTTGAATTTAGGGCGTTTCCTAATTCCTTTGAAAAAAGCGTTATAAGCATTATCAACACGCTTGACTGTTGCCTGTAGCGCAGTCAGATTGAGTTGCTGGTAATCTGGCCACTGCTGCCTAAAACCAGGCAATGCGTTTTGTTGAGTAAAGTAATCTACACTTCTTCGCGTTTTTCCTCCACATCATACGTCTATGAGTGACACAAGCGTTATATAAGAGCTGGTGCAGTTTTCTGGCTAAAAATAGTTTCTCTCTCTGTACCTTTGTCGGATACAGTCGAAAGGTCAATCTTTTATTGGCCATATAGCTATCTCCTCTAGATAACGTTTGAGTCGATATAATTATCTTAACACCAAAAATAAAAATGAGTAGAAATTATGGAAAAAGAATTAAACCGTGGTTCTCATGTAGTCTATGACATTCACCTGCATATATGTTTCGTGACTAAATATAGAAAAAAAGTATTGACTACAAACATGATTAAAGATATGAGGGAAATCATAGAAAAAGTTTTAACTGCTAAACGCTGTTCCTTAGAGGAGTTTGAAGGTGAGCCAGACCATGTACACATATTGATTCAGCTACATCCAGACAATAATATTTCCCAGTTAATATCATCTCTAAAGTCTGCTACCAGCAGAATTATTAGACGAAAATATGCTCAAGAAATCAAAGGTTTCTATTGGGGCAAGGCTAAACTTTGGCACGACTCAAAATGTATCGTTTCCTGTGGAGGCGCACCTTTGGAAATAATCAAAGATTACATAAAAAACCAGTCTGGAGGCAGGCAAAACCAAGAAGGCAGCGGTTAAACATTTATTTATGTAAGGGGATGATTTCTGCCCCACCCTGTGGAGGAATGGGGAAACCATCATCCCCTTACCAACCCCTTTATGGTTGTTGGTTCTTTCCCTGATTCCAGTTAAGTCTTCGATAGCAACAGAAGAATTTGTAGCAATTGCCTCACGGATGATTGAACTTGAAATGTTGTGGTTCAACCACTAAGTACAGGTGAAGTCTTCAAGAGTGTTAAACCTTACTCTCAAGCGCAAAACAGACTAGCTAAGTTACAACGACAACTGAGTAGGAAAGTTAAGCATTCAAGCAATTGGTAAAAAGCTGTAGTCAAGCTAGCCAAACAACATAGACGAGTAGCTAATATCCTTCATTAATGGATAATGGATAATGGCGAACTTGATAATTACAAGAAGGTTTTAACCGCTCGGGAATTGAATATAAGGAATATTGTCTTTGTTTTCCCCTATCCAAGGGGAGGCTTCAAGGGGCGAATTATTTAATTATTAATTATTAATTATTAATTTTTCGGTAAAGATGCACTTCATAAATTGACAACATACGTAAACCTTGAACCACGGCAATGTTGTGATTGAAGATTTGAATGTAAGTGGAATGTTTCGCTGCGCGACATGAAAAGCTAACCATAAGCTAGCTAAATCAATTAGTAGACAGTGGTTTTACGAGTTTAGAAGACAGCTTGAATACAAGTTTCAATGGTACGGCTCAGAATTAGTAGTAGTAGACAGATTTTTTCCATCTTCGCTCGACTTGCTCTAGTTGTGGTCATGTACAGGATATGACGAGTGAACATCAAAACTTATGACTGCCCAGAATGCGGTCTATCAATTGACCGAGACTTGAATGCCTCAATTAATTTGAGAAATGCGGTCAGCTTGACCATCAACATCTGTGGATGAGTAACCCCAAATCTTTCTAATACCAAATTCAAAAAGTGGCATTGCTAAATTAAGGTATGAAAGTAAGTTTATAGGTAATAGGGAACAGGGAATAGGTATGGAGGGAACAGTTAATATTAACAAGCACTTCAAACTCCAAAATTATCAAATCATACCTAGACTCAGCAACGCCCAAAAAGTAAGGCTACTCACCTTACCTCCTGACTCGTGACTCCTGGCTATATATCTCTCTTCAATACAAAAAAGAAAGGTTGTGGTACACCTTTAAAATCCATTAAACCCAATACTGTATTATCATCTATTTTTCTAAAGATGTCGTTAATTGGCAAATTATCATAAATCATCGTCGCACTAACTTTTTGACGATACTCCATCATACGCATCCTTGCCTGACTTTTCTCAGTTTTTAACATCAAGTTCATCAGGGTAAAAATAGGTTTCATGGCCTGACTTTTAAGAATTGGCAAACGAAGTCCCAAATTCATTGCAGTTGGATTTGGATCAACCTTAAATATATTATTATTCCCATCTGAAAACAACAAAGGATGAACTTGGTCAACATCAACAAATTCTTTTCCGTACCAACCACTAGCTTCTAATAAGCCATCCATCGGGTGATTTGTAGGAAATTCAGATCCTTGCCACCTACCTATCATAAACTCTAAGTTCACTGACTCTAACTCATCAAAAAATTTTAAAGCTTCCTCCGTAGTAGCTCCTCCATTTTCTAGAGTTGTATTTAACTTTTCTAAACTGTTCATCTTAGCTTTTTGGTGACTTACTATAGAACATAGTATATTTGTATTTAGACTGATAGATTAATTTTCTTTAGAATTAAAGATTATCTTGATTGGTCAGCAGAAAATTATTTATTTGTGTGGGGCGAATTTTATGCACCGAATATTAAAAATAAAACAAATCCTCACTGGCACTTTAACAACGATGGCCAGTATTACCCTCATTTCAATTGGGAATATACAGAGTTCCTCGGCAGCAGAATCTTATACTCAATCTTTGCAAGAACTCTATGAGACGCGGGATAGCATAGTTAATAAATTAGAATCTCTGCCTACTCCTAGAAAAAGATTATTCTTTTCTGAGGAAAATCAAGCAACATTAGAAAAACAACAAAACCTAGTTCAAAAATTACAAGAAATTGAAGTTCAAATATTAATTGAACAGCGAGCTAATGATAATTGGAGACAAGCATTAACTCTAGGTGCCCAAGCTGCTGAGGTGGGAGTATCTGCAAATCCAACTGTCAAAACTAGAGAAACAGAAAAACATCTCTGGCAACAAGCTATTTATAACTTACAGGAAATTCCTGCCGACTCATTTATTGGAGAAAAAACTAATAAAAAACTCAAAGAATATAAGCGCAGTCTCAATGATTCTTCCGCTCAATTAAACCTAACTAAATCTAATTTTTTAGATAAAATTCGTAAAGAAAGTGGTCTATCAAGCAGAGCTACAATTACTATCTGTAATTTACGCAGAGAATGTTTAAACTTAAATGGTAATAAAACTCCAGCAAGTGCCGCAAGTTTAATCAAAGTTCCTATTGCTGTGGCGTTGATGCAAAAAGTATCTCAAGAAAATATTAGTTTAGATACTCCTGTTTATGTGAGTCGAGGTAATTTTACTGAGGATGCTTCAGAAATTAGGGCAAGAAAACGTTATCCCCTCAAAACTTTGGTCGGACAAATGATTGACCATAGTAGTAATATTGCCACAAATCAACTAATCGATTATTTAGGGCAACCTTATATTAATAAAGTTCTCAAGGATGATGGCTACAAAGTTATTCAGGTCAACTACAAATTAATGGGTAACCGCATTAGACCTAAAAATCCTGGTAAAGGTCGTAATCGTTTGACTAGCAATGAACTGACAGATATGATGGTCTCAATATATAACAATGAGTATCCAAATTCTGATGTATTGATAGAAGCATTAGCTCGTCAGAAGGATAGGTTATTGGGATATGCTGGTTTAGAAAAATTGCCAGAAGCTCAATGGTTGGGTGAAAAGACTGGAGAAAATTCTCGTGCTCTGGGTACTACTTTGGGGTTGAGTATTGATGGTGAAGTCTATGTAATGACTGTAATTGATAGTCGTGGTGGACGAGACCTTCAAATTCGTAATTGTATTAATAAGTTGGCAAAATATCTGATTGATAATGATGGTCTGCTGTAGCAGCAAATCTATGGTCAAATTCAGAGTCAAACAAATCCTACTTAACCTGAAAAGCTTTATATCTAAGCTTTTCAGGTTTTAATAAATGCTTTTTTAGTATTTGTATAAACTAAGCTTATAGCTTATTGTTAAATACATTTGGAATTTAAACTTAATTTTCCAAAAAAAGTTGAAATGAGCTATTTAGGGGTAAAAATGGGGGTAAAAAGGGTGCGATTGCGCTTTTGTTGGCCATTTCTTAAAAGTATTGATATGTAAGAGATACATTAGTATTGCTTGTCAAGAAATTTTAGTGTATTTTGGAGATAAGTGATTCGCTATGCGCAGGTGCTTATTAAAATGAAATAAAAAATTAGTGAGTAGGAATGCGATCGCCTCAGCGAAACGTAGTTTTATCGCGTTTTGTGATACAAATTTGTAATACAAAGTGGTGGTTTAATCCGTAAAACATTACGATGTAAACCACCTTTACCAATGAGTAATCCTAAATCTTTAGACAGTTCATGAATTTGAGATGCAAGCTCAGAATTTAGTTCTTTTGTTTCCCGATTTTTAACTAAGTCAATACCAACCATTAATCCACAACCACGAACATCACCAATACATTCATATTTTACAGGAAAAATATGAATACTTTTGAGA
>NZ_JAAHGT010000715.1 GCF_010672385.1 Okeania sp. SIO2F4 | reverse complement strand
TATAACAACTACTCGAAAACTTTAACCCATTGATTTTTATGAATAATTTATCTTCATCTACTCAAAACTCCGAACAAACAGAGACAGAAACAAATACTTCCACAACCGAACCAAAACCTAGTTATGTAAAACTCGCTATGAGAAATATGGTGAGGAAAGGTGGTACATCCCTCAAACATTTTGCCCTGACAACCATTACACTTATAGGCATTTTAGTTGGTCTTGCCTACCTAACGCGATAATTATAGCGCTACGCGCAAGTCAAAAGTCAAAAGTAAAAAATCAAAGGTCATCTATTACTCAGTTTTCGGTGCCCAAATGTTTCCCTACAGGATGCTACGCATTCATCTCGCGAAGCGTTTCATGTCGGCGACAGCCGAAAACGCAAAAGGATTTACCAATGTCCGCGCCCTAAATGCGTAGTTGGATAAAATCCTATTTTTTAGCGGAAAGGAGAATTCTACGGTTGTATTTGGAAGTAAATATTCAGGATTGTTTTTGGTCATCTTCTCCGTCAGAAGTCAAAAAATTCAAGGTCCAGGACGATCGGGATAACTTTTGTCCCATATCTTCCCAGAATTGGGAATATTGGTTTCGGAAATGGCTAGAAATCCTACAACCAGATATTCCAGTTGCTCAAAACTATGAACTTAGTCTACGTTTAACAGACGATTCTGAAATTCAAACCCTTAATAGTCAGTATCGTTACCAGAATCAGCCAACAGATGTTTTAGCCTTTGCCACTCTGGAAGTAAATGTTCCTCAGCTAAAAATAGTAGATTCCGATATACAAATATATCTGGGTGATATAGTAATTTCCATTGAAACAGCATTTCGGCAAGCCAAAAAACAGGGGCATCCATTAACAATAGAATTAGCTTGGCTAGCTGCCCATGGTTTTCTACATCTGCTCGGATGGGATCATCTTGATGAAGAAAGTTGGCAAAAGATGGTCAAACAACAGTTATTTTTGCTTCATGCTGTTGGAATTACTATTGGGGAACAAATCACTCCAGACAATTGACTAAACTCAAAGTAACTTTTTGACTTTTTGGATAAACTATTAATCGAGCAAGTCTTATATTATTTGGGCCTTGCATATAAAATCAAACTGAGGTGGATACTTTATGAAACTTAATGAGTCATCAATCTCCTACGATGAAGTGCCTTTTATACATCAACCGAAAAATTCTGCTACTTCCAAACCAAATATTTCTAAAAAGACATTGAAACTGAACAGAGAATTATCTTGGCAAGTCGCAAATAGTCTTTTTACTAGCTTCAAATATGCTTGGGCAGGATTGTCTTATGCTTTCCAGACTCAACGTAATTTTCGCATTCATACTTTTATCGGTATTATAGCTATTGGTTTGAGTATTTTATTGAAATTACAACCTATAGAAACAGTAGTTATTGTATTAACAATTGGATTGGTAATGGCTATGGAATTGTTGAATACTGCTATTGAGTCAGTGGTAGATTTAACTGTTAAACAGCATTACCATGAATTAGCAAAAATTGCTAAAGATTGTGCTGCTGGTGCAGTTTTAGTTTCAGCAATAGTGGCATTACTTGTGGCAAGTTATCTGATTTTATCCCCTTTATTAGATATAGTTATTTCTGCTCTTGGCAGTTAGCAATTAACTTGTTTGCCATCCTTTACTTGAAAATATCTGAATTTTTACAGCAAAAATTACTTTTGCCACAGCTATAATTAAAGTATTTATAATGTTGGTAGTTTGCTAATCAATTGTTATTTCATAAAATTGTTAATGTTGCAAATTTTGATTGCTGGCACAGGTGTTACATACAATCTGAATCGCAGTAATGGCAAATGGGTTCCATCGTAAATCTAACTTTAGTGAAAATAGCTTTAATGGAATTATTAGATATAGTGGTTGATTATACTGTGGATTTAATTCCAAAACTGCTAATAATTATTTGAGGATAGTTCAGGATTAGTAAGTATTGAGCTATCAGCTATCAGCAATAAACTTGAAGTATGATTTTGACAAGTCAGTTCAAATAATTATTCCTTTTGAAATCTAGAACTTGCCCGATGAGAGCTAAGGTTAGCTAATCTGCTTTTCCCTGTGGATTTTTCCTCAGTCTCTCAATAGTCCCTCGACTTTAAGCTAATGACTAATGGTTAACAAATGACTGCTAAATACTTACAAGGATTGTGTTGTTGGTGAAGTAATTTTTTCTGTTTTAGTTACTATTTTTATCCTGCTCTTACTGCTAAGTTCCTGTGCAAAATTAATTACACATCATTTTCCTGTTCCCAGTTAAGTGCTCCCTATTCCCTTTCTTAACTAGGATATTTATTTGGCACGACTACTTATTAACTTCTGGGTTTAAATTAATCAAGTTTATGCCTAGCTCAAGATTATTGATTCAGTAAAGTTTCCTAAAATAGAAGTAGAAGAATAGGGGAGTAAAGGAAAAAGCTAGTTTGGTTTAACTTATGATTTTTATTCACAAATCAAATTTAGTTGATTATCTCAATTTCTAGGACATTATTTAATCTTCTGAATTTTAAATTGAATTTTATAGCGCTTTTCACTTGAATGAAAAACATAACTTCTGCCCTCTGCCTTCTCTTTCATTTATTATGACTTACAGCAAACTATACCGTTTCACGGAAGTTAAAAGTTAAAAGTTAAAAGGTAAGATTTTATATACTCAAAACTTTTTTGACACTACAGTAATTTCAGGAAATTATTTCACATCTAAATTTTGAAACTATTTGTGACATATTTAAAGTGAATTGGTATAAAATTGTAATTAACAAAACGAATAACTATTAACTAAGTGGATAGAAATAAATATAAAACATTTAGATGCTGGTGTCAGGTGAAGCAAGAGAAATTTTTAATCCCTAATTCCTATTCCCTACACCTTTTTCTATTTCATTTGACCTACCTACTTAGCTTGTAATGGAAATAAGCGATCGCTCATTTGTAAAATGATTAAATACATCTAGGGAATAAAGGATAAGCATTCAGCGGTCAGCTAGCCTCTTGGGTCGTAACTGCCTCTTGCAGAGGAGCTAACGCTTTTCATGTCGCGCAGCGAAACAGCTATCAGCTTTCTTACCTTTAAAGGAGGAAAAAGCTATTGAGAGATTTCTAAGAATTAGTTAAAATGTAGTAGAAGTTAAATGAATGCTTGCTTAATTTATTATTCATTAAAAAGCTGAGAGCTGACAGCTAATAGTTGAATGCTTACAATAAAGGAGTAAAATACTTTGATTATAGTTATAGATAACTACGATAGTTTTACTTATAACCTAGTACAATATCTGGGTGAGTTGGGTACTGAATTAGCAGTTGCAGCTAATGTTAAAGTTTACCGCAATGATAAAATTTCCGTGGCAGAAATTAGGCAATTAAAACCTGATGGAGTTGTTATTTCTCCTGGTCCTGGTCGTCCAGAAGATGCAGGAATTTCTCAATCATTAATTCAAGAATTAGGAGAAAGTTTACCTATATTAGGAGTGTGTCTCGGTCATCAAAGTATCGGTCAAGTATTCGGAGGAAAAATTGTGGCTGCTCCAGAATTAATGCACGGTAAAACTTCAGAGATTTATCATAATCAACTAGGAATTTTTCAAGGATTAGATAATCCCATAACTGCAACTAGATATCATAGTTTGGTTATCGAACGGGAAAGTTGCCCTGAAGTATTGGAAATTACTGGATGGGTTGAGGATGGAACTATTATGGGTGTTAGACATAGAAATTATCCTCATATTCAGGGGGTACAATTTCATCCCGAAAGTATTTTGACTAATTCTGGAAAGTCGTTACTGAGAAATTTTTTGGCAGAATTATAACAATTTGAATGGTAGAGGGAAGAAAGAGGGAAGAAGGAAAAAGGAAGAGTGATATTTACCCACTTGGGTCAGAAGCTAAGTGTCAAAATTTAACTAAGACGTTTGAGTTAAATCAATAGTGTCTAGGTCACTCGGCGATCGCTCAGACCTATATCTAAAATCTCATAACTAAGACGTTGTAGTTAAATCAAAGTACATAGTTAGTTTTCTTGTAAGACTAAAAAATTGGCTAGTTAAGTTGAATTTTAAAAAGCAATAATATTGAGGGATGATATTTCCTCACCTGAGTCAGAAGCTAAGTGTCAAAATTTAACTAAGACGTTTGAGTTAAATCAATAGTGTCTAGGTCACTCGGCGATCGCTCAGACCTATATCTAAAATCTCATAACTAAGACGTTGTAGTTAAATCAAAAATTTTCTCCCTAAGAATTAGGGGAGTAGATGAAACTAGAAAAAATCTTTAAGTGATAAGTGATAACTGATAACTAATAACTGATTAAAATGCTCCCCAGTAGATCTGATTATTACTATTTTTAGTGTCTGTAGAATCTGGAGATGAATCAACATTCTCCTGATTGTGAAAAGACCTAATTCTCAATTCATCTAATAGCACACTAATATTTTCAGGTTCGTCATCAATAATACTGGCAAGAGGTAAAAGATTATCTAGGGAAAAATTTCCCAGTTGACTGTTAATAACTTCTGCCAAATAACAAAGCATAATAGATCTACTATAACTGGTAGTAATATAAAAAATTCTCTGGTCAGCATCAAAGTAATAAACTCCAGGAATAGATGAGGCAACTAAACTTTTATCCTGTAAAACTAAATCTACATTAATCTGATTTGCAGGAATAACTTTAGCTGTTTTTAACCAGTTTATATCGATTTCTAATTCCGAGTCATGGTAGTGAAAAATTAATCTCTGTAAACTATCAACGAATTTTGTAGAGTTGAGAGTATTTTGCCATTTTATACACCATTCATTAGATTGGTTTTCATCAGGAGGTTGAACATTTTTAGGAATTTCAATTACATCTCTGAGTAAAGATAAACTACCTGCTAACTTTGCTAGTTTGGGAGAAACTTGAGGATGTAATAGACGGTTATTATCAATATAATCTATCCACCAATGAGCATCAGGTATTAAAACTTTATTTGCAGGAATTAATTGATTTTCAGCATTCAGAATAGGTATATTTTTCACAGAGCCTTTTTCTAAGGATAATTGAGCA
>NZ_JAAHGT010000714.1 GCF_010672385.1 Okeania sp. SIO2F4 | reverse complement strand
TATTGGTTTAGCAGATGACTTGTTTGGTTTATCAGCACTATTCAGGTTATTTATGCAAGTAATTGCTGCTAGTATGGCCTGGATAGTTGGAGTACATATAGAGTTTCTAACTATTCCTTTTTATGGATTAGTACATATTAATATATTAAGCTGGCCTATAACTGTGATTTGGTTAGTAGGTATGGCAAATGCTATTAATTGGATTGATGGTGTAGATGGTTTGGCTGCTGGTGTTTCTGGTATTGCAGCTTTTGTAATGTTAATTGTTAGTATCTTTATGGATCAACCAGCAGCAGCTTTAATAGCAGCAGCTTTAGCTGGTGGAACATTAGGTTTCCTCCGTTATAACTTTAATCCAGCCCAAATATTTATGGGAGATGGAGGAGCTTATTATGTAGGATTTACTCTTGCAGGAGTGGGAGTAATAGGTTTGGTAAAAACTACAGTAGTTACTTCTGTTGTTTTGCCATATCTAATTCTAGCCGTACCAATTCTAGATATGTCTGCAGTAATTCTAGGCCGTTTACGAAACGGTAAATCTCCTTTTATTGCAGATAAACGCCATCTACATCATCGTTTATTAGATGCTGGTTTATCCCAAAGATTGACAGTTTTTTTTATTTACTCACTAACACTTTGGGTAGGAAGTTTAGCCATGGCTTTTTCAGGTATTCCTAGTGGTACAATTTATGCTTTTAGTGCTACAGGATTACTTGTTTATACAAGTTGGAAAGTTTGGAAACAAAAACAAGCTTAAAAGATGAAGATTCAAACCTATTCGTTTTCAAGGAGAGGTAATAATTAATAATTAATTATTAATTATTAATTAGGGCTTGCTGATTAAATATCAAAGCACTGATAGATATTAGTAAGTGCCTTTTTGGGTCTAAAAAAGTGCGCCTGTTTCGGTCTCTCAAGCTCATGCATGCTAGTATTTTGGGATGATTATGGCAGAAAAATATTGGGACAATTTTTACGACTACCTCCTCTATAATTTCCATTTCTCCTGTCTCGAGTCTCCTGTCTCCTGTCTCCTACCCCTACCACTCATACTTTCCATAAGCAAACCCTAATTATTAATTGTTGAAAGTTTCTTGGTTTAATCATTATTGGCATAAATAGCCCTCTTTTGTCACTCTCCGAAAACTCTTGTAATTTCTAAATTCTAGAGCTTTTGTATATCAGGCGATCGCCAGCTTTTTTCTTCCTAGAAATTCCTGAGAGCAGTGAAATTGCCAAAATTCGACGATCAAACTTTGTATGTCTTGTTATAGCTCCTTTCCAGGAAGTTAAAATAATAGAAAAAACCAGAGAGTGATAGAAGAGGGATAGTTCCCAAAGGCCATTACCTAGCCTAAAATTGCTCGATACACTAGCTACTTCAGAAGCTAATTTAGCTTGAAAAAGATACCAAATGGGTTCTATAGAGTACGTTCCATTACCATTTTACGATATCCCACACTTTCTTGATGCACTACGAAAAGTTGTTCATACTAGACTGATCTAGAGGGACTTTAGCAAAAAACACCTTAAAAATAGCATTAAAAGCTTATATGAGTTAGGATATCCTATACTTTCTTGATGCACTACGAAAATTTCCAATCTCCTGTTGCCGTTTGCCTCACTTATGTATACAATAAAAATGCGACTTTAGCGATCAACTCCTCTGAATTAGGAAAAAAAGTTGTTCATACTAGACTAATCTAGAGGGACTTTAGCAAAAAATACCTTAAAAATAGCATTAAAAGCTTATATGAGTTAGGATATCCTATACTTTCTTGATGCACTACGAAAATTTACAATCTCCTGTTGCCACTTTTCTCACTTATGTATATAGTAGAAATGTGGCTTTAGCGATCGACTCCTCTGAATTAGGGAAAAAAGTTGTTTATACTAGACTGATCTAGAGGAACTTTAGCAAAAAATACCTTAAGAATAGCATCAAAAGCTTATATGACTAATGGTATTATATTGTAATTAAGGTGTTCTTTAACCTATATTCTGCACGTCAAAATGTAGTATCTCAGGCTAGCCGTTGAAAGCCTTGCCTAGTAATAACCATAAAATTTATAGGTAAAAATACATATTACACAAACTATTAATAATAATTATTAATAATGGAGGTTGTAATCCACTTTATTCGTTAAAAATGCTTTTATAGTATAAGTATACTACAAAATTTGTTCTTTAATATACAGTGGATTCCAGGTTAATGTAGTACAGTAGCAGTAGCTTTAATACGAGTTTTTCAAGTATCAAATTAAGGTTTTATTTTTGTTGCGCCGATCTACTAGAATCAGTATACCACATTTATATGCAATAGGCTGTATATAGGTTTAAGCCATTTTACATTCATTGGCTCAGACCTATTCAATCAAATAAACTATCACGGAATTACAGAAATGGAAAACTTCATAATTAACACACCAAATTTTGCTAGTTATCTGGGATTTTTAGCTTTATTTGCCTATATTATTACTTTGTTACCCACAATTCTCAGAATAGTTTTTCCTGTTACTAAGAAGACCAATATCCCCAAAATATTACTCAAATATCGCCGTCAAATCGGGGTTATTTCATTCTTATTAGGTGCAGCTCATGGGATTTTATTATTTATGAAAAGAAGCTTTGATGTATTTGACCTTAAATCTTATTTAATTTATTCACAAGGAATAGTTATACTGAGTATTTTTACATTATTAGCCATTACTTCTAATGACTGGAGTGTGAAAAAATTGAAAAAAAATTGGCGGAGAATGCATCAGTTAACCTACATATTAATGTTTCTATTAATGTGGCATATTAGTGAAAAAATGTTTGGACATTGGACTTATATCACTCCATTAGGAATCATTGCTAGTCTGGGCATAACTATTTTATTCTTAATTAGAAAGTGGATAGAATACAAGAAAAACTCATTAAAAGTTTAGGTAAAATTGGCAGGTGTAACATCAAACATAACATGATAGACATCTCCATAAAATAAACTGGCTCTTTATTTAAGATAAGTTAGAGTTGTAAAATTAAGTGACAAAATCATTTTTCGTATTTTTTTCGTGAAAATACATCCCCTGTTCCCTGTTCCCTGTTCCCTGTTCCCTACTCTAGCAAAAAGTCTATATCTTTTTTGGAGATGTCTAATTAGTTGGTAAACATTCAGCGTTCAGCTTTTCCTACGGAATGCTACGCAAATAGCTTTTGAACGTAATAACTTGACTTCGGTTAGCTGATGATATTTTTCTGAATAACTTTTAATTCTTCTGGGAAACTAATTCCTCCTGGCAAAATAATGAATTAATAACCTCACGAGGTGACGGCTGAATGCTTATACTGTTTCACCGAAATTAAAAGTCATGCATTCATGCATTAAGATTTTATCAGCTCAAAACTTTGATGCCAGAGTAATTTCAGGAAATTATTTCACATAGGGGGTTTCAAACTATTTGTGACATCTTTAAAGTGAATTGGTATTATATTAGTTGATTTTTGATATGTACGTCATTGAAAAATTATGCAATCAAAACAAATTATCTGGAAATCTACCACAACAATAGCCCTAACAGCAGTAATTACAGCGATAGCAACAACCCTTGTAATTAAAAGAATAGAAGGAATAAATTGGCAGCAGTTACTATCAACAAAAACAAAACAAACAAACCATCTATTAGCAGAAAAAAACAAGCCTCTACAAACTTTATCAGGTCATTCAACTTGGATTTATTCAGTTGCAATTAGTTCAGATGGACAGACCCTAGCTAGTAGCAGTTATGACGGTACAATAAAAATTTGGCATTTACCTAGTGGAAAATTAATCCATACTATTGCAGCTCACGCTGATGCAGTCGAATCTCTGGCAATCACTCCTGATGGGAAAATTCTTGTCAGTGGTAGCTGGGATGATTGTATTAAATTGTGGAATCTTAGTAATGGAAATCTTATTCGCAGTATTAATCTTAATGCTGACGATGTCAAAGCAGTTGCGATCTCTCCCAATGGAGAAACGATAGGAATTGGTAGTTATAGCGGTATTATTAAGTTACTGAGTCTAAAAACTGGAATAGAAATCTTGCGTTTACAGCATTCTAGCTCTGTAGTTTCCCTGGCTTTTAGCCCAGATGGTCAAACTTTAGCTAGTGGTGGCAAAAATGGAAAACTCAAAATGTGGGAGGTGAAAACTGGAACAGAAAAATATACTTTGACTGCCCATTCTCGACCTATTTGGGCGATCGCATATACCCCCAAGGGAAAAACTCTAGTTACTGGCAGTCAAGATAGAAGTATAAAGCTATGGCAAGCAGAGACAGGCGAAGAAATTGGAATTTTTAATGGGCATTCAAAAGCAGTTTTGTCTGTTGCATTCAGTCCGGACGGGGAGACTTTAGCTAGTGGTAGTTATGACAAGAAAATCCATCTGTGGCAGGTAAAAACTCAAGAATTAATTGAAACATATCAAAGTCACACTAAACCTGTTTGGTCTGTTGGTTTTAGTCCGGATGGGCAAACTTTAGCCAGTGGTAGTGCCGATGAAACTATTAAAGTATGGCCTGTCTCAGTCACAAAATCATCCGACCAGTCAAAAGTGAAAGATGATGAATGTCACGGTAGTGAGTGTAACGCCAAACCTGAGATGATTTTCCAAGAAGTTCAGGAAATAGCGAAACTAGAAGAGTTGAATCAAAAGTTGTATCAGCAAATCAATCAGAGTTGGCGAGAAACACCTAGATGGTATGAAGATTTGGAATATCGCGTTAGGGTAGATGGTGATGGGGCGATCGTTAGTTATGAAGCAATGAATCAATCTGCTAAATATTATGTTTTGGAAACTCCTCTACCCAGGTTAGTTGATTCTGCTAAGAATAAAGCTGTTTCCCAAAAGCAAAAGCAGTTTGGATTATTTAGGGTCATTTTAACCCCAACAGGGGTGTTAGAAGTTAGCCCTTGGTGGGGTTATCAACCGTATTAAAATAATTGGACAAAGTTAGACATAATATTATGTCCGGTAGCATCGGTATTGTATAGAGAAGGTAAGGAAGAAGGAAGAAGGAAGAAGCAAAGGAAAAACCTTAAATATAGTAAAA
>NZ_JAAHGT010000713.1 GCF_010672385.1 Okeania sp. SIO2F4 | reverse complement strand
TGAATTGCTCGCAGTCCGTTAGGATGGGATGGCGAGGTCTCCCTAAGAATGCAGAGCCGCTCCGAAGTGCGCCATATCCAATCTCCCCTTGAGAAGAAAAAATTTTTCCTGTTCGTCAATCCTATCAGTTTTCAAGGAGAGGTAATTATTAATTATTAATTATTAATTGTTGAATCCTCCTTCTCGTCATAATACCTTATTTCTTCCTCCTCTTCTAGCTCCTAATTCTGACCTAATTATTTATAACTGTTCATCTAGAGATGATATAATATTAAGTTATCATCTCAACATACTTCCCATTTCAAATTTCTGGGTGTCTTTACTACTAACTTTACCGATAACTGTTAGCGAAGCTCCTCTGTAGGAGGCTAACTTATAACTGAAGTGACTCCTGCCCCTCCCCAAAATACTTATTCAGCAGACCCTATTTATAACAAGTATACTTAAACCAGTAACAGTAATTTGTGAAGTTAAATTATGTTTCATCAGAAATGGAAAAAAAGAATTATTTTTTGTTTCTTATTTACATTAATTTTTGTTAGTACCATTACCTTAAACATTATTTTACCAAAACAATCAGCGATTGCTGTGAAAGAAGAAGACTGGGAAATGTTTTTGCAACAAAAAGACTTTATTCAAGCAGTCAATGAAGTTGAGAAACATTGGGAAAGAGACTATGAAAATTACTTTGATGAAAATCTGGCTGACTTTTCAATAACGGCTGAAGATATAGCTGAAACTCTCACTAATTTATCTAAACAAACGGGCACAAAACCTGCTGTTATCTGGGTTTGGCAACGGGAAAAACAAATGCAGTTAATCTTAATAACTCCTGGCAAAAAACCAGAAGTTTATAGTGTGATAGATGCAGACAGGCAAAAGTTAATTAATACAGTTATAAGGCTAAATATAGAAATAATAAATCCCAGAAAACGCGATACTACATCATATCTAGAGCCTGCTCAAAAACTCTATGAATGGATGGTAAAACCATTAGAATCTAGACTACAAACAGAAAAAATAGATACCATAATGTTCTGCTTAGGCATGAATTTGCGGACTTTACCATTAGCAGTATTACATGATGGAGAAAATTTTATTATAGAAAAGTATGCTATTTCTCGGATTCCAGCATTTAATCTGATAGATACTAACTATAATAAAATTAAAAATGCACAAATTTTAGCAATGGGAGCATCAGAATTTAAAGAATTAGAATCTTTACCAGCAGTACCAGTAGAAATAAATAAAATTACACAATTTTTGTGGGAAGGTAAAGCATTTATCAATCAAGAATTTACAGTTAAAAATTTACAACAACAACGACAAAAACAATCTTATGAAATAGTTCATTTAGCCACCCATGCTGAGTTTAGACCAGGAAAACCTGATAAGTCTTATATCCAGTTTTGGGATGATGAACAAATTAGCTTAGATGAAGTAGAAAAGTTAAAACTAAATCAACCACCAGTAGAATTATTAGTTTTGAGTGCTTGTCGTACTGCATTGGGAGATGAACAAGCAGAATTGGGTTTTGCCGGGTTAACAGTAAAGTCGGGAGTCAGATCCGCATTAGCAAGTTTGTGGAATGTTAGTGATATTGGAACATTAGCATTAATGACAGAATTTTATCAGCATTTGCAAAAGATACCTCTAAAAGCAGAAGCACTCCGACAAGCTCAAATTGTGATGTTAAAAGGAAAAGCAGGTATAAATATGGGTGAGTTAAGCGGAACTGGAGGGGAATTACAACTACCACCAGAATTAGCAGAATTTGGTGATGAAACTTTTTCCCACCCTTATTATTGGTCAGCTTTTACATTAATTGGTAATCCTTGGTAAGTAAAATTTGGGCGTTGCATAATCTAGGTATGAATTATAAATATTTACCTCTGAAACTACTTGTTTCCTAGGCAAAAAAGACAACATATTCCTAATTCCTAACTCCCTAATTTCAAAATCATACATTAATTCAGCAACGCCCAATCTTATTATCAATTGCCGAATTTTGATGGTTATTATCCTATTATTGGTGCTTGGGTTATTGGTGGAGAAGCTGCTGGTATTTGTGTTAGGGAAGACCAGGAAATTGTGACTCAAGATTTGAGTAGATTTGTGCCTCATTATTTTAGTTAGAAACTTGCGTTTTAATGAACTACTAAAAATATTTGTTCTTCTTTTGAAATTACATAATTGCTATTTCTATTTTTCTATCTGGAGTTATTATGCTAAAATCTAAATCTTAGAGAGTTAGTATACACTAATAAATCTTCCTATAGATACCAGCTTATGAGTTTAATTAAAAACATATATAATCAATTTAACCCATTTGAACCCTTAACTGCCAACGATCCAGCTTATGTAAACTGTAGTGAAGTGAGGGGAGATGATAATATTTTTAAGGAAATTGGTAAAACTATTATTTACTCAGATAAGCCTACCTGTCAACTTTATACTGGGCATCGAGGTGTAGGTAAATCAACAGAATTATTACGCCTAGAAGATTATTTACAAAAAAATGGTTGTTTTGTGGTTTATTTTCCAGCAACGGAAGGAGATATTGATGAATTAGACGTTCAATATACTGACATTATTTTGGCTTGTACTCGCAACATTTTGGAGAAGCTTCAAGCTTATGCTTCTCCTAATCTTTTATTAGATTGGTTACAGTCTCGATGGCATGAATTAAAGGATTTAGCTTGATCAGATGTGGAGTTTGAAAAGCTAAGTATTGAATCTAAAATTAATGTTTTTAGTAAATTAACTACAAGTTTGAGACGCATTCCTAGTACTCGTGAAACTATTAGAAGACAGGTTGATAATCATAGTGTTTCTTTAATTGCGGCTTTAAATGAATTTATTGAAGAGACTCAAAAAAAATTGCCAGAAGCAGAATCAAAAATAGTTGTGATTCCTGATAATTTAGATAGAATCATACCTATTGAAAGAGGTAATGAAAGAACAAGTCACGATGAAATATTTCTGGATTATAGTAATCAGTTAACTGCCTTAAACTGTCATGTTGTTTATACAATTCCTATTTCTTTAGCCTATTCAAGTCAAGCAACTGAACTAAGAAATATTTATGCAAGTCCCCAAGTTTTACCAATGATTATGGTCAAAAATCGTCAAAATGAATCTTATGGGAAAGGATTAGATAAACTAAAGGAAATTATTGAAAAAAGGGTTCATTTGATTGACCCTGGAATTGATATTGATACTCAAATTTTTGATAATTCAGAAACTCGGATAAAACTTTGTCAGATGACTGGCGGTCATGTCCGAGATTTGATGTTATTAATGCAATCTGCTATGCGTCAAGTTGATGATTTTCCGATAAATATAAAAGCAGTGAATCGTGCTATTAGCGATGCTAGAGATGGCACTTATCGAAATGCAGTTAATTCTGAAGAATGGGATAAGTTAGCTACAGTTTATCGCTCAAAAAATATTCCTAACGATGAAGAATATCGCAGTTTATTATTCCGTCGTTGTGTATTGGAATATCGAGATGTTGATGCAGAAGATAATCCTATACGTTGGTATGATATTCATCCTTTAATTGAAGGAACATCTGAGTTTCAATCTGCACTAAATAGATTAATTTCTAATGAGTAATAACTTAGTCAGTCCCATAGAAAAATTTAGACCAGATGAAAAAGAAATTTATCTGACCCTGAAACGCGATATATCTTGGCGCGAAGGTTTTGGTATTTTATTTGTCAAGTGTTCTCCTGTACAGGAAAGTTGGATTATTGACAAAGTTAAGCAAGATATTCCAGACAAAAAAATTGGGATTTTAAAATTAGAACATTCTATTGATAATTTATATGACTTGATTGAAGAGAAGGTTAGAGATAATCCAATTGATATCTTATTTATTAGTGGTATTGAAAAGTCTTTAGCTTTAGAGGATTATATTAAACGCACCCTAGAAAAACCGAAAGTTTCTCACGAAAAAGGTTCGGTATCATACTTATTAGGTCATCTAAATTGGCAAAGGGAAAGATTTAGAGATGATTTTAATTGCTGTTTAGTTTTTATAGTCAGGAAATACACCTTAAAATATTTAGTGCGTCGTGCCCCAGATTTTTTTGATTGGCGTTCTGGAGTATTTGAGTTTCCTGTAGATAACGAAATTGATTTACTACAATATTATGTTCCATTTGAACGTTATCTTGAGCAGGAAAAACAAAGGAAAGTATCTGAAGATTCTGCATTGTTTTATCAAAAGAAAGATCTAGATACTCAAGAGTATATTTCGTTTTTGGAAAAGCTTCTCTTATTAGAATATGAAAATAATGGAGATTTAAAATTTATCTACTCTGTTGTTAAATTTAATGTTGATAAATTAGATGACTTTTTTGCCCAACTTTTACAGCAGTGGATAATTGATACTTGTTCTGAAGTTAATCCAGAAGAAAAAGAAGCAATTGTAGGGATAGTAGAAAATCTGTGTATAGATATTTCTCAATTCCCTCTGGGAAGATTGTCAAATATTTTAGAAATAGCAATTACTGGATTAGAAACTATTTTAAAATTTCGTCCCCGCGAGAATTTTCCGGAACAATGGGCAACTACTCTTAATAATCTTGGTTATGTTTATAGTAATCGTATTTTTGGCAATAAAGCTGAAAATTTAGAACAGGCGATCGCTTGTTATAACTATGCATTAGAAGTTAGAACTCGTAAAACTTTTCCTGAAGATTGGGCAACTACACAAAATAATCTAGCTATTGCTTATACTCAAAGAATAAGAGGAGAAAGAGGAAAAAATCTAGAAAATTCTATTAGAGGTTATTTCCTAGCTTTACAAGTTCGTACTTGTAAAGATTTTCCTGTAGATTGGGCAAAAACTCAAAATAATTTAGGCAATGCTTATATATATAGAATATATGGAGAGAAAGGAGAAAATTTAGAGCGAGCTATTAATTGTTTTTATCAATCTTTAAAAATTTATACTAAAGAAAATTTTCCTGAAGATTGGGCAACTACCCAAAACAATCTAGGTAATGCTTATCGACAAAGAATAAGAGGAGATAAAGCGGAAAATCTTGAACAAGCAATATTGTGTTTGCAAAATGTTA
>NZ_JAAHGT010000712.1 GCF_010672385.1 Okeania sp. SIO2F4 | reverse complement strand
AACAAGAATATACAGCTCTAGCACCATATATTCTGGTTAAACGGGCACAAGTTTACGAACAAATAGGAGAGACAGACAAAGCACAAAAAGCTTGGGAAGAAGTATTAAAAACCTATCCAGAAGAACCTGTGGTGGCAGAAGCTTTGTATGTGCTAGGAAAACAAAAGCCGGAATACTGGGATGAGGCGATCGCTAAATTTCCTGGTTATCCAACTACGGTTAAAATTGCTCAGGAAAAATTAAAGCAAAATCCTAATCAACCTCAGTTATTATTGCTCATTGCTAAGTATGGTTTTCATGTGCCGGAATATGGCACGGTATTGGAACAACTGAGAACAAAATATGCCTCTGAGTTAACTGCCGAAGATTGGGATATGATTGCTTTTGGTTATTGGGAAAAACAGGACTATGCTAAAGGTGCCCTAGCATATCAGAAAGCAACCAAGACTCCCCAAAATTTATATCGTTATGCCAGGGGTTTATGGTTAGGTGGAAAAACTCAAGAGTCCCGCGAAGCTTATAAAACCTTAATTAATACATTTCCCAATGGGGGAGAAGATACAGCTTTGGGTTTGATTCGTTTGTCGAGGTTGGTCGATCGAAAAGATGCCATACCTTATCTTGACAGAGTAATTGCTAATTTCCCTGGTCATGCACCTGAAGCTATGTTAGAGAAGTCTAAGTTGCTCGATCGACTTGACTCTGCTAAGTCAGCTTCACTGGTACGTCAACAATTGTTGAGAGAGTATAATAATTCTGATGCTGCGGCTAAACTGCGGTGGGAGTTGGCCGAACAAGCTGCTAAAGGTGGTAATTTACAAGCAGCTTGGAAGTGGGCGCAACAGTTGACTGTGAATAATCCTGATAGTGAGTTAGCAGCGCAAGCAGGTTTTTGGGTAGGTAAGTGGGCACAACAACTTGGGCGGAAAGAGGATGCTAAAAAGGCTTTTGAGTATATGATTTTACGGTATCCTCACTCTTATTATGCTTGGCGATCGGCGGTGATTTTAGGTTGGCCAGTGGGCGATTTTACGACAGTTAGGGATTTATCCCCAGAAGTTGTACATACGAAAGGGCGCGATCCACTGCCTTTTGGCTCTGAAACATTGCGGGAACTGTATCAAATTGGTCAAGACCAGGATGCTTGGAAACAGTGGCAGGTAGAATTTGAAGACCGCATGAAACCTTCTGTAGCTCAACAGTATACTGATGGTGTATTGAGAATTGGTGTGGGGGATAATTTAGATGGTATTTGGATGCTGACTAGCTTGAGTAAACGGAAAAAACCAGAGGAGATAGCTGAGTATAAAGCCTTAAAAAAACAGCGTACCTATTGGCAAACTTTGTATCCTTTTCCTTATTTAGAAACTATTGTTAAATGGTCTAATAAAAGACAATTAAATACTGTTTTGGTGACTGCTTTGATTCGTCAAGAATCCCGTTTTATGCCGAAGATTAAATCTGTAGTTGGTGCTACAGGATTAATGCAAATTATGCCGGAAACGGGAGAAGAAACTGCTCAAAAAATTAACCTTGTTAGCTATGATTTAGAGAATGTTAACGATAATGTTAATTTGGGTACTTATTACTTTGATTTTACTCATAAAGAGTACAAGAATAATTCGATGTTAGCAGTGGCGAGTTATAATGCGGGTCCGAATGCTGTGGGTAGTTGGTTAAAACGGTTTGGGTTTAATGATGCTGATGCTTTTGTGGAGAAAATTCCTTATCCAGAAACAAGGGGTTATGTAGAGTCTGTGTTTGAAAATTATTGGAATTATTTACAGATTTATAATCCTGAAGTTTCTAAGTTGATGGAAAGACATTACGCTAAATATAATAAATAGGAGAGTATAATAATGATTTCCTCATGGATATACAGATGATGATAGAAAAGTTAATTTGAAATTTCTCAGGTGAAAAATAGATATTGAGGCAATTTTTCTCCAGAAAAATCATTGAAAATAATCTCATCAATAGACTATTTTGTAGGGTGGGTAATATACACCCTACAAATGATTTTATAACAAACCTGTAAAGCTAAATGAAATTTCTGGATATCTGGACAAATTCCATGAATTAGCACCGATAGACTCTTTTTTTCCTGTTCCCTTGAAAAATAACTGTAATTATAAATTTTATAATGCCATAATGCCACATTTTCCTAACTTTCCAGTATCCACTACTTTATCCCTAACATATTTAACTTTAGGGTTTTGTCAACTTTATGTCTCCCCAGCGATCGCTCAACTACAACCAGATAGCAGTTTGGGAGAGGAAAATTCAGTTGTTATACCAAACATTAATATCAATGGTATAGAAAGCGATCGCATAGACGGGGGTGCCCAACGGGGTGCTAATTTATTTCACAGTTTTGAGGAGTTTAATATTCAACAGGGACGAGGAGTTTATTTTACTAACCCTGATGGAGTCGCAAATATTCTAGGTCGCGTCACTGGCAGCAATATCTCGAATATATTGGGAACTTTGGGTGTCCTTGGGGATGCTGATTTATTTCTGATTAACCCTAATGGTATTATTTTTGGGTCAGAAGCTCAATTAGATATTGGGGGTTCATTCTATGGTTCGACTGCCGATAGTATCTTATTTGAAAATGGATTTGAGTTTGCTGCTTCTAACCCTCAAGCACCACCATTACTGACAATTAATGTTCCTATTGGGTTGAGGTTGCCAGAAAACTCTGGTAGTATTCAAGTTATTGGTCAAGGTCATAATTTGAGTACCGATCCTAATACTCAGGCAATTATTCGAGAAAATAGAAATATAGGGTTACAAGTTCAACCGAATCAAACTTTAGCTTTGATCGGGGGAGATGTTTCTTTTAGAGGGGGAAACCTGACGGCAGAACAAGGACGCATTGAAGTAGGAAGCGTTCGGAGTGGGGTGGTGGGATTAACTTCTGTAGGTTCCCTCAATTATGGGGAAGTTTCAGAATTTGGTAATATTCAACTATCTCAAGCTAGCTCTTTAGATGTTAGTGGAGAGGGTGCGGGGGAGGTGAGAATTCAGGGCGGACGTATTGAAATGCGTGATGGTTCGATAATTGTGGCTGAAACCTTGGGAAACCAGGATGGAGGTAACTTAATTATTAGAGCATCTGATACTGTGGAAGCGATCGGTGTAATTCCAGAAACTCAGATTTTCAGTGGTGCAGTAACGCAAGTTGCTCCTGAAGCAGTGGCTCAAGGTGGTAATTTGAGAATTGAGACGCAAAGTCTTCAGTTAAGAGATGGGGCGCAGTTTGCTGCTGTTAATTTTGGTCAGGGAAACACAGGAAGTTTGAATATTTCTGCTACTGATGTAGAACTTATTGGTGCTTCTGGTGATGGTGCATCCAGTGGTTTATTGGCTGTAGTGTTTCCAGGGGTGGTAGGCAATGGAGGAGATATAGATATCAATACAGAAAGATTAAGGGTTATAGATGGAGCACAGATTCTCACAGGTTCTTTAGGTGAGGGAAATGGAGGAAATTTAACTGTTTCTGCTACTGAGGTAGAAGTTATTGGAACTTCTCCTTTAGGTCAAGCTAGTATTCTATTTGCTTCAGTGCTGCCGGGAGGAAGAGGAAATGGAGGAACTCTGAAGATCGATACAGGAGAATTAAGAGTTATAGATGGAGCGCAGATTCTCACTAACACATTTGGAGAGGGAAATGGAGGGAATATAGCTATCTCTGCTACTGATATAGAACTAATTGGAACTTCTGCCGACGGTGTTTCAGGTGGTTTGTTTGCTTCAGTGGAACCGGGAGGTATAGGAAATGGAGGAGCGATAGATATTGATACAGAAAGTTTAACAATTCGAGATGGAGCGGAAATCACCACGAACACATTTGGAGAAGGAAATGGAGGTGATTTAACTATCTCGGCAACAAATATAGAACTAATTGGAACTGCTACTAATGGTCAAGTTTCAAGTGGTTTGTTTGCTGTGTTGGATTCAGGAGGCATAGGAAATGGAGGAGCGATAGATATTGATACAGAAAATTTAACAATTCGAGATGGAGCGGAGATTGCCACGAACACATTTGGAGAGGGAAATGGAGGTGATTTAACTATTTCTGCTACTAATATAGAATTAATTCGTACTAATGAAACTCCTACTGGCTTATTTGCCACAGTCGAACCGGGAGGAATAGGAAATGGAGGAAATATAACGCTTAACACAGAAAGTTTACGGATGCGAGATGGATCGCAAGTCCTCACTGCTACTGTTGGTCAGGGAGATGGAGGAAATTTAACTATCTTTGCTACTAATATAGAACTCATTGGCACTACTGCTGATGGTCTATTTCCTACTGCTTTGTTAGCTACAGTAGATGTAATCAGGGACGAAAATGGTGAAAGAACTGAACAACAAGGTATAGGAAATGGAGGTAATTTAAGGCTTGATACAGAAAATTTAATAGTTCGAGATGGAGCGCAGATAAGTGCAGCTACATTAGGTCAGGGAAATGGAGGTGATTTAACTATTTCTGCTACTAATGTAGAACTCATTGGCACTAATGCTAACGATGTGCGTATCAGTGGCTTGACAACTTCCGTACAAGAGGAAGAAGCAAGGGGAAATGGAGGAAATTTAAGACTCAATACCAGAAATTTGCGAGTTCGAGATGGAGCCGAGATTACCGCTAGTACATCTGGTGATGGAAATGCTGGGGATTTAATTATTACAGCTAAAGATATTGATATCATTGGTACATCTGCTGCGGGTACTCCCAGTAGATTAACAGCGGCGGCCGAATCTACAGCAACAGGCAAAGGAGGAGAATTAATAGTTAACACTGAAAGCTTAGAAGTTCAGAATGAAGCACTTGTTACTGTTCGCTCCGAAACTTCAGAACCTGCGGGAGAGTTAAAGATTAATGCTACTTCTATTGTTTTAGATGATAGAGCTAGCCTGAATGCAGAAACTACTGGAGGTCAAGGTGACATCTCCCTAAACAACGATAAAGACCTAATCCTGCGTCGCAATAGCAGCATCACTACTAATGCAACTGGTACAGCTACTGGAGGCAATATCATAATTAATACTGATAATTTAGTCGCCCTAGAAAACAGCGACATATCTG
>NZ_JAAHGT010000711.1 GCF_010672385.1 Okeania sp. SIO2F4 | reverse complement strand
CATAGTTAGCAGCAGCACCAGCAAATGTCTTTCGTTTTCCTTGTGCATATGCTCCAAATCCTGCTAATAGTTTGGCTGATTTGGCTGCATATTTAATTGCTTGTCTTGCATATCCTTTGACTCCATAGAAAGCATTGTTTCTGGTGTAGTCACTTTTTAGTAGTCTGGCAGCAGTTCGATATCCTTTAGCACTGCTTCCGTTTAGTTTTACCTGTTCGTTGACTTTACTTTTAAGAGCTTGATATTGTTGCTCATTAATGGTTACAGGTGACTGCAAGTCTGCCATTGATTTATGTGGTTGCAGTGTTCCAGGATTGGTTGGTGTCAGGGAATCTGTTGTTGCTTTTCCTACTAAGTCACTAGCAGTTCCAAGTCTGTGTTCGCCGTTAGCAAGTGATGAACTGTTGCTTTGTGCGGCTCCTGATATTTTTGCAAGTGCGTTTCTTAATCCCATTTATACTCCTGTTTAAGTATCATGCTAATATTTGGCTAATTTCATCTGCAATTTCTGATAGGTCAGTATCATCACCGTCAAATGATATGAAATTACCAGTTATTGGGTGAAAGACTGTTAGTATAGGAGACCATTGAACCCACCATGAAGAACCAAACCATTGACCCTCCCATTCTGGTTCTGGGATAAATTCTGATTCTGGTGTTTCTTGACCTATTGTCATCACATCTTCTGATGAAATATTCTTGATTGCTTCAAGTTTTTGTTGTTCATATATTTGAAGTTGCGGGATGGCTTCTGAGATATCAAAAAGTGAAAGTTGTTTCATGATTTCATTAGTCTGATTGAGTTTCAGCTTGTTCTATTTCACTTCTACTTTCACCAGGAGTTAGTGATATTGCTGCAATTGTGAGTAGTAATATCAATATTGTTGGCATGAGAATAGGTAGAAGTGTATATTCTAGAATTCCTTTAACTTTCTTGTTTTTTGCCATTGGTTGAACTGTGAAATACTGGTGGTGAATGAAGTTCGTTAAATAGAGCTTAGTCTAACTCATCGTCAGTTGATGGTAGTTGATTCATTTGTTTTTCAACTATTATCATGCGTGCATCTTCTTTGAAGTCAGCATAATAATGTTGGTATGCTTTACCCCAAGTGATTGCGTCTCCACGAGCAGTTCGTTTTGCATCAGCAATGATTTCAGTGAGTTCTAGTCGTTCAAATTGTTTTTCAGACTGGGATTGACTCGACTTCGATTGGTTGATTTGTTGCACTATGGCGCTGTTGTTTGTTGTCATTATCGTAATTTCTGATTAATTTCAAAAGTTCAGGTAGGTGAAGCACGCCTTGACCGCGTGAACGGTATGTTGCCATCCATCGAAACACAACGATAATTTATGATGAACTTCTATCAAATCCTCTATCGCCCTTGAAGTGATTGAACCCACTGATATTGCACGACTTCAATAATTCCACATCTTTATATAGTTGTGGATATGAAATTGGAATGCCAGCGAAGGCAAGCCCTTCAAGTAATTGTTTCCGTGACAGCCAGTCAGATTGCCCGATAGCAAACTGAATAGCTCGATGAATTTTGACAACTGTGTAGCGATTAAAGTTGTTACTGGATATGTAGCCCTCCATAAAGTATATTAAAGGTATTGGTATTGTATTATCAAGGTTTAATAGCCTATAGTTCGTCCGGTTTCTCCCGTTCACCAGTCTATTTATTCCTTGAATATGCTGCTATTATAAGTGAATTATAAGTATATGTCAAGAGGAAAAAAAGGTAGTCAGAAACAAATGAAACAAATATCAGTTAGTGTCCCTGACTATATATATAAAGCGTTAGTCTTTCTTACTGAAACGTCAGGTAAAAGCCAGAGTGCTTATTGCGCTCCATGGATTGAAAATGGTGTGATTGATGAAATTAGTAGATTTAGGAAACTTCACAACGAAATGAGCGACCTTGAAATTTCACTTGAAGATGAAGAATAGCTCTTAAGAAGCGGAGTTCCAAGAACTGTTAAACTCGTTCTCTAGATTTAGTGTTGAGTACCTAAATCACTCGTGAGAACGCCACTTTTTCAATAAGTATATTTACTGTGTAGTGGGGTGTCTAGTAATCACTGTACAGTGCACTAGACACCCTTCACTGAACTATTGTGTACCATAATGCGGGTTTAGTTTGCTAATTGTCCTGTTTGGCAATGTTTTTAATCAAAGACTGCACTTTATAACACAAATTAATAGAACACCAGTAATGTGAATAATTTTGCCAGAAAAATTGGATTTTTGTTTTGAAGTGAATTAGAAATGCACATTGGTTATGGAAAATTCCCAGAAACAGTCTTATTTAACATTCGACTTGCAATTAAATACCATTTTCGTTACTGCAAATAAACCTTGGTTAGGATTGTTTGTAATGAAACAAGATAGGTTCTAACAAAACCATAGCTATGGCTAAGGTAGCTATCAACAAACCATCTTTTTTACCAGCAATCAGTATTCAGCTAAAATTCGGGGGTTAAAATCTCCATTATACGACTTGAAAACTGATTACTGATTGCTAACCTCTATTTCAACTAAACTAAGGAATTTTCTCAAATGACTGTATCAACAATGACTGTATCAACTTTGCCTGTATTAAAAGAAGGGGATAGTGGAGATGCTGTTCGGTTTCTTGAACAATTGTTATCTTCAATCTTTTGGTTCGGTCTACCAGTTGGAAGACCGACTCTTATTACCGATAATGTAATATTTGATGCCCAATATGATAATCAAACCAAACAAATAGTAGCTGAGTTTCAAAAAAATTATAACGCTACTTTTCCTTTTCCATCGCCTGATATTGCAGTAGATGGAGTGGTGGGTCCTGAAACCTGGAAAGCTTTGGGTGATGCCATCTTCAAATATACTTATTAAAACTATCACTCTGACAGAAGGTATAAGGAGTCCTCATCTAAAAGTGTTTCATTTTAGATGGGGGAGCCTCAACTATAACGAAGTTTAGTTGAGGTCCTTCACTCCTTGATTAGAGCATACTATTCGACGTCTCAAAAACCTTGGTACTTACATATTAGGTTTTCTGAGAAATAGCGTAACTGTTGTGCAACATTTCACCTGATCAAATCTATTCATCACTGAACGTCTTTGATAATAGTAACTCTTGAAAATCTCATTCCCAAGAGGATTTTTGAGGGTGTCTACTACTCACTAGACACTGCACTAGACAGCGTACACAACACCTCACTGGACAGTTAACCAAGAAAATATCACTATCTCCTCACAAAACTATTGTCATGGCAGAATGTGACCCCTAACTGCTAATCAATATGTAAGAAAATGCACGTCCATCCACAATAAAAAGTTAATTGTGACAACTAATGCACATTATCGAACTTCGCAAAAATTTAGGAGATGATTAAGACATGAAAGGAAAGAAAACAACCTCTTCCCACATCAACAAATTAAAAACAAGGAAACCTTAAATGAATATTCAAACTAACCTCAACAAAGCTTTTAGTTTCAGTTTAGTTGCTTTAACAGCTACTTCTTTATCATTTGCCACAATAACTCCTGTAAAAGCTGCTTTTGCTCAGGTAAAAGTCGAGCCCCTGATCACTCGTAGCGTTATAAATGAAGGGATGAACGGAACATGGAATTTACAATGGAAAGTCAACGGATTGTTATATAAAGGTCGTTTAAAAATGAATGGAAATTTTGGAACTATGGTTGTAAATGTAACTAGACCTAATGGTACGAGAGTTTACGTTGAACAACAAATGAATATGCATCGTCAAAGAAATGGTTATACTCTTCAAGGTAATAGACCTACTTATCCAGGTAGGGATGCAATAAACCGTAACTATCAACCTGATAATTTTTATGTTGAGTTAGATGATAGTGGTCATTTGAAAATGAAAAATTGTTCTGATGATTCTGGTTATATTCCAGTCAGGATGAAAAAAGTTTATTAATTCAATCAAGTTTAATCAACTTATCCTAGGGGAAAATTTCAGCTAAAATTAGACAATATTTATCTAATCAAGTCAAGTTGTGATAGAAAATTCACGTCCACCCACAATAAAAAGTTAATTGTGATAACTCATGCACATTATCCCACTTCCCCAAAAACTAGGAGATGATAAAAATATAGAACTTACACAACGGCGCTAAATATAGTTTGCTTATCTTGAATGATGACCAATTAATACACTATAAATAGCGTTAATGCGTAAGTCCTGATAAATTCAAAAAACAAGGAGAAAATTATGTTTACTGGAACTCAAAGAACTAGGTCTCTTCGTACTCTTACCTTTGGTAGCACTGGTGAAGATGTGAAACATTTACAAAGACAGTTAAATGTTTTTAGATTTGGTCCCTTGGTAGTTGATGGAATATTTGGTGTAGCAACAGAAGAAGCTGTGAAGAAATTCCAAAAATACTATGGTTTAACTGTGGATGGAATTGTGGGTCCCCAAACTTTGGCAGTAATAGATACAAGTAAAATTGTCCGCACTACTCTGTTTTTGGGTAGCACTGGAGAAGATGTAGAATATCTACAAAGACGGTTAAATTTTCTTGGATATGGTCCCTTGGTATTTGATGGAATATTTGGTGTAGCAACAGAAGAAGCTGTGAAGAAATTCCAAAAATCCTCTGGTTTAACTGTGGATGGAATTGTGGGTCCCCAAACTTGGGCACGATTAGAATGGCTCGATTAGTAGTTGAATTCACTAACCAAAACTAATCAGGATTTACGCTAGCGGTATACATAAAGTCTACTAATTTAGGCGATTGTTGACGCAAAGATCCGCTAACGCCTCAATACTGCTGCCTTTCTTAAAGGCGTAAAACTAGAGTAACTGCAATTAAGTACCAAGTTCTTTGCTATCATAAACTAAACAAGGAATTGACTGGATTTCAGCTTTCACTATCTATTAAAAATAGTTGATGAAAGGTATAGCATACCTTTTCTAGCTAAGAACTTAAAATTTTTGCCACAAAAGAATTATAGGATTAGTTGACACCCTCATTGCAGCGTCTCTAGTTTTAGCCCTAATTACAGGTTTGTGTGTGCCAAATTTAATTCTGGCATTTTTATTAACTATAAATACGGATACAAAACAATTGAGTTTGGAGACTTAGT
>NZ_JAAHGT010000710.1 GCF_010672385.1 Okeania sp. SIO2F4 | reverse complement strand
GAAGGGAAAAATTTTCAACAAAATTCAGCAACTGACAAAAAATCTTACTTATTTTAAGAAATTTTAATCAAGAATGTTCCGATTTCTTATCAAGTGATGAGTGGTCTGCGTAAGTCCTGTACCCCTCTAAAAGCATAAATTCTAGTAAAGTTTTTTTTTTACCAGATTTGATACTAAACTGCTAGAAGTTGGTCTAGTTTCCCTTGAGCTTCTAATCCATGTAGCTCATCACAGCCGCCGATATGTTGGTCATTGATAAAGATTTGGGGCAAAGAACGACGGCCATTTGCTCTCACGGCCATCTTTTCCCGTTCTACATCGTCGCCATCTATAGCGTATTCCTGATAGTTTACTTGTTTTTTTTCTAAAAGGGCTTTAGCACGAATGCAAAATGGACAACTTGACCAGGTATAAATTTCTACGTTAGCAGACATAATCGATTACCAATAAGCAATATTTCTTAACTGATTGTAATATTAACTTGCTGTTTGGGAATGTTTTTAGATTTTAGATATTTTTTTCTGTCTTTATACTTATAGATATAGATACTAGGAAATTAATTAAACTTCAATACGATGCCCTTGAACTTAGACATATATCCCCCTATATTACATGAAGACGATGAATCCTTTGGAGTTATCTTAGTCCTCCAGGGACTTGATGTAGACAAGTCAGAGTATGCTGCCATAGCATCCGAGCTGAGTCAGGATAAATTCTGGGTGATTGTACCCAACTGCTTTCCTACCGGAAGAAATTACCTTGGATAATTGATAATTGATAATTAATCCCCAAAGGTTTAAAGCCTCTCCTTTTAAGGAAAAAAAAGCGGTCGTTTCGCTTCGCGACATGAATTGCTCGCAGTCCGTCAGGATGGGATGCCGAGGTCTCCTCGCTTGCCTCCAATCGACCAAGAGAAGAAATAATATTTCCTTATATTCAATTCCATTACGGTTAAACCCCGAGATAATTATCCATTATTCATTATCCATTATCAATTAATGAAATGGAACTTCCCTACATTATTGGTGGTTGACTATGAAGCAATAACATAATCAATAAGTTGTGCTAGTCGTTGACGCAAAGTTTGTAACCCAAGTCCCTTAGCAGCAGAAATAAATACCGCCATCGGATATTCTTCGTTGGCAAATCTTAAAGTATCTCCATCTACTTCATCAATTTTGTTAAAAGCAACTAAAGCAGGTCCTGGAGTTTCTGGCATTTCTGCCAAAATAGTCATCACAGAACGTATTTGACTTTGCCAAGCGGGATGAGACAGATCGACAACATGAAGTAAAGCATCTGCATCCGTAACTTCTTCCAGAGTTGCCCGAAAAGCATCCATCAGAGTAGGAGGCAGTTCGTGAATAAATCCCACCGTGTCAGTAATCACAATTGTAGTTGGTTTACCAGTCACAGTATCAGGAACAGTCAGACGACGAGTAATAGGGTCTAGAGTCGCAAACAATTTGTCTGCTGCATAAACTTCTGAATTAGTAAGTGTATTTAATAATGTAGATTTACCAGCATTCGTATATCCAACTATTGCCACTGTTGGTACTTCTTGACGCTGACGGTGTTGCCGCAGACGGGAACGATGTGCTTGTAACTGATTAACTTCTTTCTGCAACCGAGATATGCGTGCGTTAATTGCCCGACGTTCGGTTTCTAATTTAGTTTCACCGGGTCCCCTAGTACCAATACCACCACCAAGACGAGACATCGCTTCACCTCTACCCGTCAGACGAGGAATAGTATATTCCAGTTGAGCAAGTTCGACCTGTAATTTTCCGGCACGAGATTGAGCGCGTTGGGCAAAAATATCCAGAATAACTTCAGTGCGGTCTACAACTCTAACACCAATTTTTGTTTCTAGGTTGCGTACTTGAGCAGGGGAGAGGTCCCGGTCAAATACAACGAGGTTAGCTCCCACAGTTTGAACGCTCAGAGCAATTTCTTGAACTTTACCCTCTCCTACAACAGTTTGGGGATGGGGATGCGATCGCTTCTGATGTACCGTCTTTAATACTTGACCTCCAGCAGTATCAACAAGTCTAGCTAGTTCTGCCAATCCATCTTGAAATTCCCGATCGGTCATTTTATCTATTTTTATTCCCACCAGCAGCACTAGGTCTTGGTCAGAATCAACCTCTTGAGCAATAAATTCTCGTTCAAATTCTGCTTCCAATCCATCAACCAAGTCGATAAAGTCTTGCTTGGCAAGCATATCTAGACTAAGAGGAGGTGACACACTCCAAAACTTCAGCTCTTGAAGATCGGTATTTGCACGTTCATGTGTGGGAATAGGTAATAGGTGAGCTAGATAAGTTTGTTTAATGTAACCTGTCGCTCCTCCACCCCGACGTTTAAACCCTTCACCTGTAAGCGTCAGCATCACCAGAGCATCAAGTCGTTGAATTACCATTGCAGTCAGAGTGCCTTCCGAAGGCACTTCTGCTTTAAGGTTAGTAGCGATACAACGAATACCACTAAGACGACCTGCACCATAACGGGGTAATTCCAGGGGGGGAATTTGAGTTTGGCGGGGTGTGCCAATTCCCACCCGAATAATTTGTCCCCTACGATTGATGTATACGCAGACTGGTTGGCCAACTTCTGTACTGATGGAGGCGACTCTTTGGGCAAATTCGGAGGTGGTCAGGCGATCGCCTGGTAGTCGCTGATGGTACAACCTTTGGAGTTGTTTAAGTTGGTTAGATTTTAGACCTTGCAGATTTCCGTAGATGGTTTCGATAGGCATTCCTAGCCACGTTTTTGTGGCCCCTCTATATACTACTTTATGAATATTATAAATATATAAATATTTAATTATAATCTATAATCAAAATTTTTGCAATTAACATAATTTTTTTCTTGCTTATGATATATCAAAGATGATCTTATAGGACAACTAACTATGTTTAATTTTTTAATGGAAAACTCTTCTCCACCAAGTGTTCAGGAAATTGCTTTTGCTTTTCGTCGTTGGGGTTGGATTGGTTTTTGGGTGCAAATAGTATTTGCTTTTATTCCAATTATCATTTTGATATTTGCCCTATTTTTTACTAATAATCCTGACTATACTAGACCGGGAAATTTATACATAGGAGAATTTTTAGCTTTTGGTTGTCTATCAGCACTAATTTTTACTATTTACTGGTGTTTTCGTTATGTAAAGTTATCTAAAAAGCTAGAAAACCCCCAACTGCGACCTCCAAAAGCAGAGATGATTCAATGTTTATGGATAAGTTTAGGTAAGTTTAGTAGAACGGAAATACCCTCAAGGAAATTCCGACTGCCGTAATGGAACATCAAAAACCCTCACTGTTTCGCTTTCGCTGCGCGACATGAAACACGACATGAAACACGACATAAAAATCGTAGTTCCTCCGCAGGAGGCAAGCGATAGCGTCAATGACGGGAACATCACAGACGATTAATTCCTCGTTCATCGGAGGTGAAAAATATGACCGAAAGATTATACTTGTTAATTTCTGGCTCAGTTTTTGCTCTAGTTAGATTCTTTCACCTAATAAGGGACTTCCAAAAAATAAAATGTACAATTTATGAGAATGATAATCATTTTTATACGGGAGAGGAAGGGGTTGGCGATGCCAACCCCTTCCTCTCATAAATTGGCATCACAATTTCTGTACTTCACTTAGAACAAGCCAGTACACCCTATGGAAACTGAGATGAATTTTTGGCATTCTTGTCTTAAACTGGTTTGACGATCATTAAACTAACTGCTTCCACAACAAATATCAATAAACCACTTCCCTAGGTTTGGGAAATTTTCCTCACCGTAATTGAGACGTTGAATTTGATTCTCAACTTTTTTCATCGCTTTTTTCGTCAATTTCACTCCCGTCTGGTAAGTTTCTTTGACTAATCTGACGACGGGATGAATACCTTTCCACGTCATATTTTCTGCTAACTTGATAGCAGTCTCAACTCGCTCTAAAATGCTTCCATTCCAATAGTTTTCACCCTTCAGCCCTGGTTCTTTCAATGGGACCCTTATTTACTATGGTATGGCGGATAGTAAGCTAAACGTATATTTAGTTGGTATTGATGAGAGAACTCAACTATACGCTTCATAAATTGTGTGCGACGAGAATTATTTTCCGGTCCATTGTCTTGGTTAATAACCAATGTCTTCACACTAGGAAATCTCTTACCTTCTGTGTCCCAGAAATCTGCCAACACATCAACAATGAAGTCAGGAGTCACTATTGATTGAGTGAAATATAAAAATAGTTCATCTAATTCTCGCACAAAGATACCATAAGGAGTTAGGGTTGTTTTCGGAGCATAATCATGGTCTTGAGCAACAGTGGGTATTCTGCTTCTACCACCGCGATCGAATGAACCGATTTGGACTCGTGCCTTTGCATCCATACTTAGCCGTAAAATACTTGGGTCTTCCTTGGCCTCTTGATTTACTTTTTCTAATTGCTCGAAGATGGCTTCGGTTTCGGGAATTTTTTTTGAGGTTGAATTTTGGCTACCCGTTTCAGAGAATATCCTAAATCATTGAGCTTGTAGCGAATCGTTTCCGCAGTTGGTAACTCCAAGTCACTATAACCAAATTTTGAGATTAATTGTTTTCTGACAGCAGCCGCCCTCAGGCGTACATATAGTTTTTGGCTTTTGAAACTAGGGTCAGTTTGAGATTGGGAATCAACTAACTTTTTGATATCCTCTAAAAGATTTGGTAGATGTTCTTCGGCTTTCTTTCTCCCTTTAGCTTGATGATTATCTACACAGATGATGCCACTATTTAATTCTTTAATTCCTTTACTAATAGTTACTCGATTCCATCCTAATTCTTCTCGGAGCTAGACTCTGACCACCGTAGCCTAATCCTCAAACTGTTCGTGCCATAAATTGACGTACAGAAGGACCACGAAGTTGAGCTGCGGTCTATGCGATCACAAGATTTTCAGTTCCTCAGTTAATTCTATCGACATTCCAACTGCCTCAATATCCTCAAATCACGCCCCAGTTTCAAATTTACTACAAAAAAAGTGGAGTGGGAAGGGGCAGCTCATAGTTGCCCCTTCCTTTGACCAACAATAATTATCATTATCAATTGTACATTTGATTTTTTGGAGGTCCCT
>NZ_JAAHGT010000071.1 GCF_010672385.1 Okeania sp. SIO2F4 | reverse complement strand
TGCAAGCTCAGAATTTAGTTCTTTTGTTTCCCGATTTTTAACTAAGTCAATACCAACCATTAATCCACAACCACGAACATCACCAATACATTCATATTTTACAGGAAAAATATGAATACTTTTGAGTAAATAATCTCCAACCATAGAACAATTTTGTTGTAGATTTTCTCTTTCAATTGTCTCTAAAACTGCTTTACCTGCTGCACAAGAAACAGGATTTCCAGAAAATGTATTAAAGTGCAATTTTTGAGTAAGTGCTTGAGCAATTTCGGGTGTTGTTACAACAGCAGCAAGAGGTACTCCATTACCAATACCTTTAGCTAAAGTGACAATATCAGGTTTAACATCGTGAAGTTCAAAACCCCAAAAACCTTGACCAGTTTGACAAAAACCAGTTTGTACTTCATCAATTTCTTAATTCAATTACTTGTTGTTATGAAAGACCAAGATATGGAGTAGGTTGATAATTGTACGGCGGAAGAGATGGTATGTTTTGTGTAAGTATTTTGTTAGTTACTATAGAAATATTTTGCTTAATTTTTTAAGTAGATATAATATTTTCCTGGGTTGATATCTTTTTCTATAAACCCTGCTTTTTCTAGCATCATAGTACAGGTTTGATGACTGAGTAATTTAAGTTTTAGTGTTTGTTGTGTTACTAACTCGTCATTTTGATAAAAAAGATAATCAAGAATAGCATAAAGTTCATTTTCGATTAATTGAGTAGTTGCAATTTTTTTATGAACAATACAATTATCCAATTCTATTACTTTATCTGTATAAGTATCTGTATAAGCATTAGAAAAACTAATTATTAGTCTACCTCCTGCTTGAAGATGTTTAGCAACACAATCAAAGCTTTTTTGTATATCTACAGAACTAAAAATATGACTAGCGAGCATTGTTTCTGACTCATAATTAACAAACGTCCAAGCACCCCCACGAGAATAAGCAACATCAAATTTTTTACCAATATCTAATTCAGAAACACTTTGATAATGTAAATCAACTTTTTGTCCTAATCTCTTTTGAGCTTCTTCCAAGAAAGATTCACTGGTATCAATTCCAGTTATTCTATAGTTAGGTTCAATCTGCAGTAAATTTTCTACTACTAAACCAGTGCCTATTCCTATCTCCAATAAATCTCTAGCTTCCCCTATGATTTGAGCAAATTCAGTAGCAATTTCATAATAGTTTACATTTTTTTTGACTAACTTATCATAAAATTTAGCAACTCCTTGGTATTGATCGTTCATTTATTCAATTTATCCTATTTATCCTATTTAAAAATTATATTTTTTCTGGTTTACAACACTTTTTAAGATAGTTATTACAGTTTTGTATCAATCTTTTTTCCCTGTTCCCTACCCCCTAAAGCTGCAAAACTTTTTCACTATCGACAACTTCTATGCGATCAACTCTTTTTTGTTTATTTAACTGAACTTTATGATCGGTTTTCTCTAAGATAATCTAGTTTGTACTTTTAGTAATTAATGGTGCTAAAAACTTCAGAATTACTTTCTTGGGTAAGACCTCAAAACTGAAATTTATCACCCAAATAATATTGACGTACTAAGGGATTATTATAAAGTTCTTCTGCTGTTCCAGATGCCAAAATTTGCCCATCTCGCATAATATAAGCTCTATCCGTAATTTCCAAAGTTTCTCTCACATTATGGTCTGTAATTAGGATGCCCATCTTTTGTTCTCCTAATTTGCCTACTATCTTTTGAATCTCAGAAACAGCTATTGGGTCTACTCCCGCAAATGGTTCATCTAAAAACAAAAATTTCAGTCCATCTTGGTTAGATGCTAAAGCTCTAGCTAGTTCTGTTCGCCGACGTTCCCCCCCAGAAACCTGAGAACCTAAAGTAGAAGCTATCTTTTCTAAACGAAACTCATGTAATAAAAACTCTAAACGCCTTTTCCATTCACGACGAGGTACTTTTGTTTGTTCCAAAACTAGGAGAATATTTTCTTTGACACTGAGATTACGAAAAATACTAGGTTCCTGAGCTAGATAACCAATACCAAGTTTTGCTCTTTTGTTTATTGGTAAAGCTGTTATATCTAACTCATTTAAAAAAACAGTGCCGAGTGAAGGTTTTTCTAGACCCGTAGCGATATAAAATGTAGTAGTTTTACCTGCACCATTAGGACCGAGTAAGCCAACAATTTCTCCCTGATTAATAAATATATTAACTCGACTAACAACGGCACGCTTACCATAATATTTGTGAATATTCTCAAGAACAATTTTCATATTTGAGTTAGAAGCTAGCTGTTAAAAATTGAATTAGACATTAGATTCAATGATTGAAGAGTCTAATCTCTAAATTTTTCACCAAGCTATAGAAACAATCAATATCTCATTAATTCCAGGCTAGTTCAGCATACATAAAATATCAAATTTGTCAATAATAATTGTTAATTATAGCAATTCCCATACTGGTAAGGTATAGTGCTACGCCCAAGTCAGAAGTCAGAAGTAATCTCTGACTGAGTTTAAGTATATAGAATCCATTTGGTATCTTTGCGTTTGTCTGAAAAGCTCGCTGTGAAGTCGTCCGTGCTAGAGAAGCAATACGGGAAAAAGATTAAAAATACTCCAACTCTCCCCACCTCCACATCTCCCCATCTCCCCATCCCCCCATCCCCACAAAGGTTGAGAAAGGTTACTTTTAGATTATGGACTTATGGGAGTTTTAAATGCTGGCTTTGGATTGAATGGTGCAGAAACAGCACTTTCTATATCTCCTCCTTGACCTGCGGGAACTACATATATAGATTCTACTTGCCCTTGGGATTGAGGTAGGGCAATAAAACGTCCTTCATCTATCAGATAGGTGACAGTTTCTCCCCGAATTGTATTACCATCCTGTAGTATAAATACATCTCCACTAAGAACAATTCTACGTTCTCGGCTAAAATATTGAGCTTGAGCTGCTGTTGCTTGAATTTTGCGGGCAGGGTAGTTAATTTGGACATTACCACGAGCTGTAACAACCCCTGTTCTAGCATCAGCTTCTTGAATATCGGAGCGAACAGTAAGACTACGACCTGAAGAATTTTGATTTCCTGGAGGTTGACCAGGATTAATTTGAGCAGTCGTAGGATATGTAATAGAATTTATTATCGCCAGAGGTAATATCAATAGCAGTCCTTTTAATATCAGTGATTTTGATATTTTCTTGTTAAGTATCATTTTTAATTAATTTAATTAAGTACAAAATTGTCAAGAGGTCCACTATCTCGACCCTTGGGTATAAATTAAGTATTTAGTTATTTTACCCAATCATGGGATTTAGTCGCCAGTGTTTTTGATTTACCATTTATAAAGATAGGGTTTTGTCAAGTATCTAGTTATTGTATATTCTCATTATCTTGAGGTTTATTCATTAGTTATAAATTTTACATAAGCTTGACTAAGATTATCAATTTTATGTGATTAATTATTGAGAATTTATATAACAATTTTAGGAGGGTATAATAGAGACAATCTCTAATATTTAATTCGACTAATTACTTATTTAATAATTTAGCATTCAGGATTCATAAATTAGGAGAAATTAAGGCTGTGATACTGTTGATGCTCGGGAAAATTATATGGGAGTTATATACTAGTTAAGAGGAAGTTTTTGAAGAACTTACAACTGGATTGAATATAGAGTATCTTAGGCTAATTAGGTACAGCAAGTACACAAAATTAATTACCGAAAAATTAAGGTATAAAGCCTCTCCATTCATGGAGAAAAAGTGGTCGTTTGCGTTAGCGAAGCTCCTCTGAAAGAGGCAGCATGACCTTAGGATGGGATGGCGAGGTCTCCCGAAGAAAGCAGAGCCGCTCCGAAGTGCGCCATATCCAATCGACCAAGAGAACAAAAAAAAATCCTTTTAGCCAATCCTCTTTTTTATAAGAAGAGGTAATTATTAATTATTAATTGTTGAAACATTTTGTTAGACTGAACCCTGATATTGTATGCCTCACATCAAACTAGGGTAGGTCATTTCAGTTATCAGTTAGCCTCCTCCGGAGGAACTGCGTTAACAGTTATCAGTTATCAGCGAACCTCCGAGTAAACTCGGAGGCTTGAAATACTGAGTTAAATATTTCTCTTGCTCGATTGGATATGGCGAGGAAACCTCGCCATCCCATCCTTCGGAATGCTCCGCTTTCCGACCGCTTTTTCATCCCCTATCCAAGGGGAGGCGCATGCCCTCTTTTTTTGGTAAAAAATTTTGTTTAGGTGCTTATCTTTTTTCTCTTCACTGTTGCCTAAAACCTAGAATTTTATACTTCACTACCATGGGAATTGCTATATCATACCAAGCTTGATTTTTTCACAATATTTATAATACCAATTTGAAAAAAGAATATTACGAATAGTAAGTGTGATTAAAAGATTTTACCGAAAAATTAAGGTTTAAAGCCTCTCACTCGCCGTGGAGAAAAAAGCGGTCGTTTCGGCTGTCGCCGACATGAATGCGGAGCATGACCTTAGGATGGGATGCCGAGGTCTCCCGAAGAGTGCAGAGCCGCGTTTCATGTCGCGTTTGCGCAATTATTCCGTAGGAAAGCGAAACGCAATTCAAGTCGCTCCGCGTTAACGCGCCTTGTGCGGAACGCTAAACGCCATATCCAATCTACCAAGAGAACAAAAAAATTCTTTTTAACCAATCCTCTTCTTTTTAATACCAATTCCCAAAAATAATGCTATACTTACGATGGAACTTCAGTTATTAACTAATAATAATGCTTCAGTAATTTTTGTAAAGATTATCGGCATTAAATCAAAATATCTTATTTCTTTTAACCCTACTCCCTACTCCCTACTCCCTACTTTCAAGGAGATGTAGCAAGAATGCATGAGAAATGGTATAAGAAGAGGTAATTATTAATTATTAATTATTAATTATTAATTATTGAAAGGAGATGTCCCTTTGACAGAAAAGATAATTTCCGACCTAAAAAATGGTATTGAAGCAATTCATTCTGACTCCTGACTCCTGACTTCCCCTCCTAGGAGGGGTTAGGGGTGGGTTGACTCCTAATAAACAGCCTAGTCATTTGTAGCAAAGATTTATAAAATTGGTATAACTCAATAGGATTCAGATAAGACAAAAATTAATCTCAATAAAAACATAAATAAGAAGCTCTCTGGCAAATCACATATTTGCAAAAAAAATCCTTAACTAAATGGTATTGATTTATAATTCCTCCCTGTTCTCTAGTTTCATAAGTCACAACATAACCAAACCTGATTTAATATAACAACTCCCAAAAACAAAAAAAACTCTGTCTTTAATATCTGTTGAGAAATCAGCTATTACATCAATAATAACTTTTTAAATATCTCCTAAAAATTCAGATTTTTATGACAAGCTAAAACCTAAAACCTAACATCTGCTTCAACTTAACTTCTATACTTTGAAGTGATTGTAGCATTAACAGCTATATTCTCTCTCTCAAAATTTTGTTTCAATCTGTAACAAAACTCACGGGCTACATTCCACTGTTTTCTTGGTATTGTTTTCACTCTAATCGTAATTTCTACTTCCGTTTGAGAAACATTATTTACAGCTAAAATACTAGCATGTTCGAGAATTTTATCTCCCCAACTTGCATCATTTATCAACTCATTAGTAACTTGCTTAATTAACTTTAATGCTAGACTTAAATTAGTATCTAAATTAACTTTTATTCTTAAATCAATACTTGCCCAATCTTTAGTCAAATTATGTACTGTGGAAATATTGCCATGAGGAATGGTACTTAAGCGTCCTCCAGAATCACGCAATTGTGTCACCCGAAAATTCATGTCTTCTACATAGCCAATAGTATAATCTAAATCAATAATATCGCCAATCGCATATTGATCTTCTACCAAGATTAAAATTCCACTGATTATATCTTTAACTAAATTATGACCACCTAAAGAAACTGTCAAACTAATAATACCTAAACCAACTAATATGATAATTAGAGAAATATTTAAGTTTTGAAATACCAAAAGTATACCCAGACAAGCTAATGTAAACATTACAATTCCTTGCAATGTATGGGAAAAAGTAATTGCTCGTGATACTGTTCTTTGAACAGAAGTTTCTGTTTCTAGTCTCTGAAAACTATTAATGGCAAACCAGTTTATTATAACCGGACTGGCTTGAATTATTAAGTAAGTACTGATGATTGTAGTTAACACCATGGCATAAGAAAGTAAGAAAATTTGTAGCCAACGACTATAAGGAAAATTTCCTAAAATCCAGCCAATACCACACAGCCATAAAATTATATGAATTACTTGCAATAAACTTCTGAAAAAATAATTTTTATCTTGCTGTTGTTCCCATATTAACTGTTGTTTTTGTCCTAGGGTTAATTCTGGTTTTACTGTGCTTAATTGTTGATTATTTCTCAACTCATCTATTTGGGGATAAGACAATTTCAAACTTTCTATGAGTTTTTGCAGTTTTTGATATCTATTGAAGTAATATTTTTGCAAAATTGATATGAGAAAGCTCAAAAGTATCAAAGCTAATATTATCCCTATAGAAATTAAAAATTGTCTGAATAAATAGTCTGGTTTTCGTTCTCTCTGTGCCCTGATTAAGGCATCTCTCATAAAACCAATAATCTGATTAGCTAAATCTTCTCTAGATATGCCATGAATTTGAGCATCTAAATCTCTAATAGCAATTAATTCTTGATTTTTCAGTTCTTCTGCATCAGAAGCAAATACTAAAGTCTGGTTTTCTTGGATTTCAAGAGTTAATTTTAGAGTATCCGCATCAAAGCAATTTTTAATCGTTTGTCTGAGATTATTTTCATACAGTTTGACTCGAATATTGAGGGGAGATGTATTGCTGTTTCCTTGAATTTCTTGCCCTGCTATTGCAGCGACTTTGAATATTTCTCTGCCGTCTATTTTGATTGGTTTATAAACTATGTTGCTAATAGGTGTTAATGAGTTAACTTGACTGAGATTTTCAATATTACTATTTTGTGATTTTTCTAAAGTCTGACTTAATGCTAAATCAGCTTTGTTAATTGTAATAATTAAGGTTAACAGACTCAAGAATATTACAGTTATAATTTTTGATATTTTATAACAATTGTAGAAGGAATTTTTCTTGATTAGTAGGAGTTTTAATGAAATAAATTTAAAAATTTCCATAAGCCATTACATATACAATTAGTCTACTGATTGCTTTCTATTCACAAGAAGAAGTATCCGGACATAAATCTTAGTATTTGAGTAATTAGTTAATCAGATAAGTAGACAGGCAAAATTCAAGGTAAAATAAGAAATATTGTAAATTTAAGCATTCCGTAGGATTAGCTGACTACTAATAGCTGTTTCGCTGCGCGACATGAATGGGCAGGATTCCGCAGAAAATGCTTACTTGTAAATTTTTTCAAACCATTTTGACTTCTGTAGAGAAAATTTATGAATTGCACCTACCTGTAAATCGCCAAACTTCCCGCTCCAGTATCTGATTAGTATGAATTTGTAGCAAAATTTTTGCCAATTCAAAATAGATAATATTTCTTTGTTATTGCTGCACAAAAAGAGTTTTTTTTAAAAAATTAATGTAAGCATTCAGCTATTAGCAATCAGCTTTCAGCTTTTTAATTAAGGCATCATGTAAAAATAAGTTCTACAAATTTTATCTGAAATAGATTTTGAAATCTAGCTTCCATCAAGAAAACTGTTCAGTTTATTTTTACACAACTCCTAACAATTTAGCTCCATAGACTTTTAAGTTTAACTGATGGACTTTTACAGTAACTTTTAATTCTTTGAAATCTCTAAGAGATTGAATGTATCAGGAAATATAAAAAGGAGATAGGGAACAGGGAACACTTAACTGGGAATAGGGAATAACGAGAAAACAATCAAGACAAATATTGTGAAGAAAAATCTAGGAATATATGTATTGAATACTTCTGGTATCTAGCAAATTTATATCCCTTTAAGTCTTACTAATTTTAGATTTTAGCCACTCGTATCCTCTCTTAATACTTATTTTACAAAGAGTCTCTAAATTACTTTTTCCTCTTTTAAAGGTAATGAAGCTAATAGCTGACGGCTGACCGCTGAATGCTTACAAATTAATCTTAGTTTTGGACGTTAAGTGCAACGATTAATGTTGAAAATATAATTAATAATAATTAGAAAAAAATGATATAATAGGAAAATAATTATTGAAATTTTGCCTAAAGTAAAATGATTACAGAAGTTTCTTTGATTGAAATAGCCAAAACCACCCGTCAAGCAGCACAAAAATCAGCAGTTTTATCTACAGAAGCCAAAAATCAAGCTATTGAAGCAGTTGCCCAAGCATTAGAAAAAGCAGCACCAAAAATTATTACAGCAAACCAACTTGACTGCAAGATAGCTGAAACTGATGGAATTGCCAAACCGCTCTATAATAGATTGAAAATGGATGAGGCAAAACTAAAAAGCGCGATCGCTGGTTTACGCAATGTTGCTACTCTGACTGACCCTGTGGGTATGATACAAATACATCGGGAACTGGATGCAGGATTAATTCTCAAACGCATTACTTGTCCCCTAGGTGTTGTTGGCGTAGTCTTTGAAGCTCGTCCAGATGCTGTAATTCAAATTTCAGCATTGGCAATTAAATCAGGAAATGGTGTCATTCTCAAAGGAGGTAAAGAAGCAACTAATTCATGTCAAGAGTTAGTTACAGCAATTCGTCAAGGTTTATCCACAACTTCTGTTAACCCTGATGCAGTACAATTATTAACTACCCGCGAAGAAACTCTAGAGTTACTCAAGTTAGATCAATATGTCAATTTAATTATTCCCAGAGGTTCTAATTCTTTTGTGAGATTTGTTCAAGAAAATACTCAAATTCCGGTTTTAGGTCATGCGGAAGGAATTTGTCATGTTTATGTAGATAAATTTGCAGATATTCAAAAAGCAGTAGCAATTACTATTGATGCCAAAACTCAATATCCTGCTGCTTGTAATGCTGCCGAAACTTTGTTAGTACACACTGATATTGCTGCTAAGTTTCTCCGAGAAGTTTTTCCCGAACTCGAAAAACGTCAGGTTGAGTTACGCGGTGACATAGCTACTAAGCAAATTTTGTCATCGGTTAAGGTAGCGACAGATGTAGACTGGGCAACAGAATATAGCGATCTAGTCTTGTCTGTTAAAGTTGTGAATAGTTTAGAAGAAGCGATCGCTCACATCAATACTTATGGTTCCCGACATACAGATGCTATTATCACTGAGGATGAAAAAGCTGCGGAGACATTCCTCGCTCAAATAGATGCTGCTGGCGTATTCCATAACTGCTCAACCAGATTTTCCGATGGTTTCCGTTATGGTTTCGGTGCAGAAGTGGGAATTAGTACCCAGAAAATGCCACCAAGAGGTCCCGTAGGTTTAGAAGGATTAGTCACTTATAAATATCAAATTTTTGGGGACGGTCATATTGCTGCCACTTATTCTGGTGAAAATGCTAAACCATTTACTCACCAAGATTTTTGACCAAGAAATAATATTTCAACCATCCCCTTTTACAGCGCTTTTGCTGATTGATGAACCACACCATCATAACCAAAACCCTTTAGGGGCGAATGGCCATTCGCCCCTACGACTCCTGACTCCTGACTCCGATCGCGATACTATAACTAATTACTCCGGATTTTATATTATAACTGATAACTGAATAAACCACATCGTCACAACCAAAATCTTGACTTATCTACATCTAACAACTATTTTAGAACACTGTAATTAACACAGCAAAATATCTACTATGACTAATTGGGGCAATAAATTTAAAACTAAAAATATAGATCCCGAAAACCTGATAGATCACTATAATCAATATGCCGAAGAATTTGATGAACACGTAAAAAATGAATTGTGTGGCAATGGAGAAAATCTTCCTGTTGTAGTGACAGCAAAACTATTTGCAGAAACTGTCCCCTACCAAGAGTCGATGAAAATATTAGACATGGGAGCAGGTACAGGGGAACAAGGAGAACAACTGGCTAAACTGGGTTACAAAAATCTAGAACTTACTGCTTTTGATCCCTCTGAAGGAATGTTGAATATTGCCAAAAAGCGAAATATTTATTCAGAGTTTATCCAAGGTTATTTGCCTGATTCTGGTCTGTCTTCCGATTGTTTTGATGCTATCATTTGCGTAGGGACTTTTATTCCAGGACACGCTCCTGCTGAATCTCTCCGCGAGTTGGTTAGGATTACAAAGAAGGGAGGCTATATTGTTTATAGTGTTCGCAAGCACTTTTATGAAGAGGGAGATCGTCGCTTTCAAGTCGTAGAAGAAGAACTAACCCAAGCCAAAAAGTGGAAAATGATTGCTAAAAGAGAAGATGAATATCTACCTCTTGATAAAATCAAAGGCTATTACTTTAGTTTTCAAGTGTCTACAGATTGAAATTTCGGTTTTAAAGCAAAAGTCCTTTCAAGAAAAAACTAAGAAAAATATGATACAAACCAAACATATTGCTATGTGGACAGCTCCGAGAAGCCGTTCTACTTTGATTGGTAGAGCGTTTGAACAGTTAGATGAGTGCTGGCTGATTGATCGGCCATTTTACCCTCCATACGCTTTAACGAACGATTTTGGCGAACCTGAGAGATAAACCGTTTTAAAACTGTATGATACCAACTATCAAAATGTTATTAAAAAGATAACAGGAAAACTACCGAAGGGTAAATCTTTTTCCTTTCAGACACAACTGTCAAAGCACGCTTTACCAGAATTTGGTCGAGAATGGTTGCCAAGTTTGCATAACTTTTTTTTGATTAGAAATCCTAAAGAAGTAATTATTTCTTATCAAAAAATATTACATAAAATTGCCAGGAAAGACAAAAAAGTCAATCAGCATGATGTGGGAATTCACTATCTTTACAAACTATTTAAAGAAGTTGAAGAAATATTAGGAGAAACACCCCTTGTTATTGACTCTACTGATTTAATTAAAAATCCTACACGGGGTCTAAAGGTATTGTGCAACGATTACCTTGGGGTGACATTTTCGGAAAAAATGTTAACCTGGGAATTAGACTTAAAAAATTCAAATCTACTCTACACGGGAGACTTATCGCCTTATGCAAAATTCTGGTATTCACAGGTGAGTAATTCTGAAGGATTTATGCCCTATAAAGAGAAAGAAGTGGAGTTTCCAGAGGAACTTCTTCCTCTTCTGGAAGGCTGTCTTGTCTTATACCAAGAAATGTATCAATCTTGTAGGTTATTCAATAATTAATGCTAGTAAAAACATGAAAAATTTACCATCTTTGAAATAGCAATCAACCCTAACTATAAAATTTTTCTAAAAAATTAGAAGAAATCTGCTCTTCCTTACTTCAAGATTTTTTCTATATTTTTCAAAGCATCAAAGGCTTAAATCCATGCTTAACAGATAACTTTCCAATTAATTCCATTTTTTCCACAGTAATTAAATTCCGTCCCCAAGAAAAATTAGTATATAACTTTTCAAATTCTAGTAGCATTGACTCAGCAAAACAAGCAAATAACTGACGACCTGGTACCTCCATATTGACAATGTTCATAATTTTCCAGTCAATATCAAGAGAATGTTCTACAATTCCACCATTGAGAACATAGATTCCTTCTTGCTGAACTTTAGTAGACATGTTTTTGGGATAACCACCATCAATCAATAAACAGGGCTTCTTTAACAGACTTGAATTGATTTCTACACCTTTGGGCATACTAGCAACCCAAACGATAATATCAGCTAGAGGTAAAGCTGTATCTAATTCTAGAATTTTGCCCCTACCTAATTCCCCTTGCAGATTTTTTAGTGGCTCTTGCTTACGAGCTATCAATAATAATTCTTCTACTTCTGTCTTTGTACTTAACCAGCGACATACCGCACTGCCAATATCACCAGTTGCCCCACATACTGCTACTGTTGCTTTTGACAAATCAATTCCTAAATTTTGCGCCCCTTGTTCTACTTGCTGAGAGATAATATAAGCTGTGTGAGTATTGCCAGTAGTGAAACGTTTAAATTCCAATGTAATATTGCGAATTTGCTTAAACTTCTGCAAATTAAAATTCTCAAAAATAATTGATGAAAACCCACCCAAAGCAGTTATATCGATACCATTCTTCTGAGCATGGGCCATGGCATTGATTATTTTACGGGTAGCTGCTTTGATTCGGCTAGAAGCTAACATTTCTGGTAGAAAACAAGATTCTACATATTTGCCTTCAATTTTCTGACCTGTGATACTTGTTACTTTGATTGTATCTACTATCTGAGGTGGAGCGCTGCACCAGAAGTCAAGACCTTGATCTGCATATTCTGGATATCCTAAATCTCTTGCTACGGATTGGGCGTGTTCTAAGCTAGTTAGATGACCAATTAGACCAAACATTAAAATTTTAAGTTTTGATTATTAGTAGGTTAGTTATTGCTGATGGTATGTGGAAATAAGGGTAGAATTGTAAATTGGCAAGTATCATTTTCACACTTGAACAATCTTTTGTTAAATGTTATGCCATTACTCATTCCCAATCCTAATTTCCACATTGATTAAAATTAACTATGCGGCAACCAGACCATAAGCTGACATCCGCATAATTTCTCCAGTAGTAAAACCAATATTGTTCAGAGCTTCACCATAAGCAATCATAAAATCCTCAATTAATGCTTCTTTTTCCATTTCCAAGGTCTTAGCATCTTTTTCTACCTGGTTCAGCATTTTCCATACTAGAGGTAAGTTTTGGCGATTTGCTTGTTGTAGTTCTGCTTTGGAGTCTTCAAAATGCTCTTTTAGCCATACTTCACCAAAGTTGAGATGACTGTACTCATCTTTGACCACACCTTCAGTAATTTTTCGAGCAAAGGGATCGGCAACAGGAATATAAATATTGTATGCTGCGATCGCGAAACATTCAATAATTAGAGATTGAATTAACAGACAAGTTACGACATTGCCTGTAGATGCTGCTGTTTGAAAGTTCTGATGCAGTGGGTCAAAAAACTTTTTGGCAAACTCCATATCAGCTGTCACTTTCAGATTATTGCCACAAGCTTGAAAGCCTTTTTTGTGACGATTTTCCATTTTTGATAGCTTAATCAGTTCATCCTTTTTATCTGGAAGCATTTCGGCTAGTTTAATATAGTTTTCATAAGCCTCTTGCTCTCCTTCAATTACGATTGCATTGATTCGGCTATAGGCATCTTTGTAAGTTTCAGTTTCAAATTTTGTTTGATCGGTTTCAATTTGAGAATCCATGGTAGGAATTGCTTCAAGCTTTGGCATACGTTAGTTATCTCCTCATCACAAAATAGTTTTAGAAGTGGAAAGAAAAATATTTTATCAATCTTAACTTAGCTTATAGTTTACTGTACCTACTTTCTGGAATAATTGGTTAGTATAGCTATAATTTATCTTTTAATTAAGGCCCAACTTTTGTACAAACCTCCATTTCTACAAATTTTAGTTGAGATTTTGGTAATTCTACCTAAAAAATTATATATCAATTTATTGACCTTTTTCAGAGCATCGAATAGTTAAGCTTTAGTTTCGTTAGTTATTAGGCTTTTGATTATCGCTTTTTTTTTGGCCATGTATTGTGGAGATTCACAATGGCCAATAATTATCCCCCTTGACTCTAGTTATTATTGATAAATTTTGGTGTAGATACCAAAGGTTTACCTCTCTCATCTGTAAGATTAGTTGAGTTTTCTTCTCTCAACTGCTGAGATTGAATTGAGTTTTCTTCTCTCAACTGCTGAGATTGATCTGAAGGTAGAGTCTGATAGTCTACAGATGGATTAGGGGTAAGCCAACTTTGCCAAAGACTAATTTGACTCTGGGCTGAATTATAAGCAAGACTATTTCTCGGAATTTTCCTAGCAATTGAGATTGCCCTTGCCACATCTCGGTTAACTACATCCATAGCGATCGACAATATTTGTTGACTCCATTGATTAATCAATTGGGAAGCCTCCAATTGCCTGGAGCTAGAAGTTGGTACTTGCTGTGCTAAAGTAATTGCTGTAGCATAAGCATCTGCTGTTGCTGCTACTGCTGCTTGACGAGCATTCTCTAAACTTCTTTTGGCCTCTTGTTGAGATTGCCACTCCTGAATTTTAGCTAAGGCTTGATTATAGAGGATTCTACCTGGTTGAATTTTTTTTGCTGTGGCAATTGCCTGTTCTGTATTACCTGACAATGCTAAAAGTTGTGCATTATCAAGAATTGGTTGGTCTTGAGAACGTTGAACTTTTTGTGTCCACCTATTAATTTTCTTTTGAGCTTCCTGATAAAGAGTTCTCCCCCGACCAATTTGACTTGCTTCATCAATTGCTGCTTGTAAAGAAGTTATATCGCCAAAGCTTGCTAATTTTTCGGCTTTCTCTAAAAAGGGCCGATCTTCTTGTTGCTGTAGTTGTCTACTCCAAGCTTCTATCAAAGTAGTTGCTTCTTCCCCCCTAGGGTTATAGGGAGGAATACTCTGCAATTTGGCGATCGCTGCTTTTAGATCGCTAATTCCTTTGGGTTGGGCTAGTTTTTTTCCTTGCTCAATAATGGCGACATCTGCAATTTCCTGCTGCCACAGACCAACCAACTGTTGAGCTTTGCTGTAAAAAGGTCGTTGTGCGTTGAGTTTTTTAACTTGAGCTATAGCATCTTCTAGTCCTGCTATTGTACCTAAACTAGCTGGGGAATGGGCACGAGCTAATAATTCTATATCTTCTACCTTTTCCTGTAGGGCATCATTTTTTGGAACTTTATTGACTATATCAAGTGCCTCTTGCCAATTTCCTGCGTTTAATTTTACTGAAGCTATGTCTATTATTTGTTTTCCCAAATTAACCATTAACTTTTGAGCCGTTTGATAAATATAGCTCTTTTGTTCAATTTCTTGAACTTGTTTAATAGCATTTGTCAGATTATCTAGTCCACCTTGTTCCCCAATATCTCGTGCTTCGTTTAATTTAGCCCCTTCTTTGCGAGTTCTTTTAATATCGTTAATTAGTTCCTGGTATTTTTTTGTTCCCCAGTGGACATTTGGCACTGATAGTAAACGAGAGGCTTCTATGGAAGCTTGATTCCATTGTTCTTTACGCAAATATTCTTGAGTCTGCTTGTAATTTGCTTGAGCTTGATTCCAAGTTTTTTGCCAGTCTTGAATCTGTTTTTCTACGAGTGGGTAAGCTGGCACTTTCTGGGGAACTTTTTGGGCAATAGTAATAGCTTCTTCTAATTTTCCATCTTGAAAAGCTAAGTCTCCCAAGGACAATATTTTTTTCGACCACCTTTCAATATAACCATCTATTTGTGGACGCATTGGATGGTCATTTGATAAAACATCTACCAGATTAATTGCTTGAAGTAAACTGTCCACAGTTGAGGAAGTAGCTAACAACTGGGCACAATAAAGGCGTTTACTAGCAGATGCAGTACGCCAGTAAGTTGACTCACAATCTGCCTGAGAGGGTAACTTAAACAAAGCCGACATAGCTGTTATACCTGCTCCAGCGGGAACTATTACCAGTAGTCCTATCCAGAACAACCCATAAATAGAACCTAGATTGTTTGGAGGTTTTGGTTTTTTTGGCTCAGTTTTTTTTATTGGGGAAACTGAATGTTTTTCCTGATTAGAGTATTTTGCCGGAGATTTGTAGGTCTTGATCTGACTGCCATTTGATCTAAGTTCTTGCAGTCTTTGTTCGCGATTTTTCCGACGTTCAGGTAATTGCCTCTGACGGATTATCCGGCCATGGCCTATTGTTTTGTGCTTTTCATTCATATATGCTTTATCCTGAGCAGTAAGCAACGAAGATATTAAACTCTCATTACTTTCGGATTGATTCAGCCTACAAACAAGCTTTTATCTAAATTAAAGTTAATTTAATTATATGCGGTTTCTAGGTATACACTATTTTTTACATATTTGCAACCAATTATCTCAACGTTAGTTGAAGATTAGCGCTCTCGATCCCCACGAGTGAAAGCTATCCCTGATAAGGAACTCCTAAAATCCTTTGATGATAGGGAGATGGGGGGGGGTGGGGGAAGTTTAGCCTCTAATTAAATACGTTTACCCTCCCGAAATATCCATTTAATGGTAATAAACATGACCTTTTTCTAATGTCTAAGTTTTATCTTAAGAAAGATGTTTATAAAGCATAGCTAAAAAAGGGGGATGGGAAAACAAATCAATATTCAGGTTTTCACGAGCTTTGTGTTAAGCTAAATGGTAGTCCTGCATGGTAATGGTGAGGATATATATTTTTTTATTTCTCCCACACTCCTCATCCCCCCATCTCCCCATCTCCCCACACTCCTGGTGCTTCCTTTACCATTACGCGAGCACCTCCACCAGGTAAATTAGCCTGGTAGGCTATAAGTGTCTAGGGGAGCCGTAGGATTGGCAACGTACTGTGGAGCGAGTCTTGAGAGAAAAAAGAGGTTCCCCCGATTAGGCAGGTGATATGTTTCGCTGGACGACATGAAAAGTGTTTCAGCTGTTGCCGACATGGATGGGTACCATGACAAATGGAAAGCTCCTCTGTAAGAGGCAATATAAACCGGACGTCGTGATGTGACCAAATCCCTTGTTGTCGCCCTATGGGCAACGTTGGGAAGATTTGATTAATGGATAATGGATAGTGGATAATTACCTCTCCCTAAAACGGATTTGATTGACGCGGAGCGTGAAAATTTTTTCTTCTCAAGGGGAGATTGGATATGGCGAGGAGACCTCGCCATCCCATCCTAGGTAATGCTCCGCTTTCCGACCGCTTGTTTCTCCTAATTAGGAGAGGCTTTTTACCTTAACTATTCGGTAAAGTAGTTTAGATTGAATTATTAAAATTTATCGATCAAAACGTTGGTTTAAGACTGGCGCTCTCTCAACATGAGGAGTATCGCTAAGGCGGAAATAAATCTACGGAAGTAATTCTGTACACAGTACCTCATAAAGACCAATCAATGTTGGTTGTACTTTTGACAGTAATCTAAAATCAATGTACTACTAGCTAGTAGCGCGTCTAGACTAAAATTGTGGGTAAAACATCCCTCCTCTCGGAGCAGGAGAGGAGTTGGGGAAGAGGTCTTCATTGACTCGCTCTTTACCCACATTTTAAAGCTAGACGAGGTAATACTACTAGCTAGTCTAAACTAAAATTGTGGGTAAATACAAGCCAATAATATTGAATTTACTGCCTTCTTAGCAATTGCTTTACCGACATTCTAAAGCTAGACACCTTACTACTATAGTAGCTAGTCTAGACTAAAATTGTGTGTAAAACCTAACCCCCCAACCCCTTTCCCTGCAAGGGAATGGGGATAAATTATCCCCTCTCGGAGCAGGAGAGGGGTCGGGGGAGAGGTCTTCCGGGATACTGAAACTTAACCCATATTTTAAAGTTAGACGCGCTAATAGGTAGGGCTACTGGGCTACCAGTGACAGCCAGTGGATCTACAGTAAGACTATCAAGAGGGAATAGGGCCGAAGGCAGATGCTATATTTCGCTGCACGACATAAAAAGCGTTTCGTCTGTCGCCGACATGAATGGGGAGCATGACAAACGAAAAGCTACTCTGTTAGGGCATCTCCTACCCAGAAGGCAAGAAGCAGCATCAACCTAAATCCCGTTTCCCTACGCGACATGAAAAGTTCAGGGGTGCTTCATTAATTGATAATTGATAATGGATAATTGATAATTACCTCGGGTTTTAACCGTACGGGAATTGAATATAAGGAAATATTATTTCTTTTTTCTCCACGGCGAGTGAGAGGCTTTATACCTTGATTTTTCGGTAATACGGTTTAGGAATCCTGGTTTTTGGCCCAAGGGTAAGGTCTGGAGAATTTCAATGAGATAACTTCCGTAATTGTCCAATAGGCACTTCTGTGAAAGGTTGTTGTAACTCTTGAATGAGTTGTGTAAGATCTTCTTGACTGGCTTGATATACTTCTCCACAAAATTCGCAGGTTGCTTCGGCACCGTTGTCTTTTTCAATCATATCTTTTAGTTCGTCTATACCAAACATTTTTAAAGCTCCTAATACCCTCTCGAAAGAACAGTCACAGTTAAAACGAACTATTTGACGTTCGGGTAATATATTTAAGCCCATATCTCCCAAAAGTTGTTGAAAAATTTCTGGTAATGTTTTGCCAGAACGTAGCAATGGAGTGAATCCTGATAAAGAGGCGATACGAGATTCTAGGGTTTGAACCAATTCTTCGTCTATAGCTGCTTTGGGCATGACTTGTAACAAAAGTCCTCCTGCTGCTTGTATGCCTTCTGTATCTACAAATACTCCTAGCACTAAAGCTGATGGTGTTTGTTCTGATGTGACTAAATAATGGGTAATGTCATCTCCAATTTCTCCAGATACTAATTCTACTGTACTGGAGTATGGGTAGCCGTGGCCTATGTCTCTCACTACATATAGGTAACCTTGATTGCCTACTGCTTTCCCTACATCAAGTTTGCCAATTTGATTTGGCGATAGCTCAATTGTAGGATTCTCTACATACCCTCGCACTGTTCCATCTAGGCCAGCATCAACTAGCACTCCTCCTAAAGGACCATTGCCCTGGACACTAATGTTAACTCTTGATTTTGGAGTTTTCATACTAGAAGCTAATAATAGTCCTGCAGCCATTGTTCGGCCAAGAGCAGCAGAGGCCACCCAAGAAAGTTTGTGTCGTTGTCTTGCTTCTTCGGTTAAGCGAGTGGTAATTGCACCAACAGCACGAATGCCTCCTTCTGCTGCCGTAGCTCTAATTAGTTGATCTGCCATTGGAATCCTTACACTTCTTAATAATTATGACTTTCTTTATCATAACTCTGTTGGAATAGTACAGGTAAAATTTGTGTGAGATATA
>NZ_JAAHGT010000709.1 GCF_010672385.1 Okeania sp. SIO2F4 | reverse complement strand
TAAAGGTCATTTACGACGATTATTCTGGACTCAATTTCAATTATCAAATATCTATAAAAAATTACAAGCAAATCTACTTTTTTCTCCCCTTCCAGAAGCACCATTATATTCTCAGTGTCGTTATATAGTAATGGCTCACGACTTAATTCCTTTGCGTTTTCCCAAACCAGGTTCTCGCTTAACAGCTTATTTCAAATATTATATTCCCCAAGTATTAACTCAGGCAGAACATATTATTTGTAATTCTCAAGCTACCGCAAAAGATATTACTGAATTTTTCCAAATACCACCTAAAAAAATTACACCTATTCCTTTAGGTTATGACTCTCAAAAATTTCAATTCTTAGACTTACCCACAAAAAATTACTTTCTTTATCTCGGTCGCCACGACCATTATAAAAATCTACATCGGTTGATAGAAGCATTTGCTAAATTGCCTAATTTTTCCGAGTATGAATTATGGTTTGCCGGACCTACAGATAATACTTATACACCAACATTAAAAACTCAAATTAAAGAACTAGGTTTAACAAAATCAGTCAAATTTCTTGACTATGTTTCCCCAACAGAATTACCCAAAATAATAAATCAAGCGATCGCTCTAGTTTTTCCTAGTTTGTGGGAAGGGTTTGGTTTTCCAGTATTAGAAGCAATGGGTTGTGGTACCCCAGTTATTACCTCTAGTATTTCATCCCTGCCAGAAGTTGCTGGAGATGCTGCTATTTTAGTTAACCCGAAAAATGTCGGAGAAATAACAGATGCGATGAATATTATTGCTAAAGATGGAGGAGAGCGATCGCGACTCTCGACCTTAAGTTTAGCTAGAGCTAAAGAATTTAGTTGGGAAAAAACTGGTTTAGCGACTAGGGAGGTAATTCAGAGGTGAAATGATGGGAGAATGGGGTGATAGGGTGATATGATGGTCGTGTGATAGGGAGAAGTATATTATGACTGAAAACCGCCAAAATTTAATCAATAACCATAAAGATTTAGAGGTGTATCAAATTGCTTTTAATGCTGTAAGGAGCGTATTTTAGGCGCATAGTTGAGCAGAAAAATCATTCTTACAATTCTTACTCCTACCCCCTCTAAATTCCACTGACTCCTGTCTCCTGTCTCCTGTCTCCTACAAAGAACAAAAAGACTTTCCATAAGCAAACCCTAATTATCAATTAATCAAATGAACATAGAACAAACACTACTCAAAAACTTCAGAGAATTACCGCCAGAAAAACAGCAAGAAATCCTAGATTTTAGTGAATTTCTCAGACAAAAAACTCTAGTAAAACCAGAGGCAAAAATACCACAACAACAGGCAGAAAATTGGAAAAATTGGGCAGAAAGCCAGCCTAAAAATAGCCCTGGCTTACCAGAATCTGCTTTAAAACGAGAAACTATTTATTAAAAATGACTAGGTATTTATTAGATACAAATATTCTTTTAAGAGCCAGCGATCCAACCTCATCCAACTATCAATTAGCTGTTGATTCTGTATTTTTATTACTTAATCAAAACCACGAATGTTTATTAACTGCCCAAGTTCTGATAGAATTTTGGGTAGTGGCTACCCGTCCTCTAGAAGTAAATGGCTTAGGTTGGACTCCTGAAAGAACTCGACAACAAATCAATATATTAATTTCTCAATTCGCTTTATTATCAGAAAATGCAGCAATTTTTACTTATTGGTTAGAGTTAGTTACTACTCACAATATTAGAGGCAAACGAACTCACGATATTAGATTATTAGCCGTAATGAAATCTCATGGAATTAATTGCTTATTAACTTTTAATCCACAAGATTTTATAACTATTCCAGAAATAAAAATTGTCACACCACAGGAGATAATTACCAACTTTTAAGTAAGATATTAGTTAAGTATAGTAGCAAATTATGAATATTATTGGTAATGAGAGGGAGGAGCGATCGCGCCTCTCGACTTTAAGTTTGGCTAGAGCTAAAGAATTTAGTTGGCAAAAAACGGGTTTAGCCACTAGAGAGATAATTCTGAATTATCTGATTCAGGTTTAAATAATTGGAGCGATCGCTCCTTTTTTATTTTGGAAAGCGATCGCCTTTGGTTGATTTGGGTTAGAAGTGTAGTGTCTTGGGTAAAGTTAGAGAATTAGAAAGAGAAAGAACTTTTGAGAGTTTTTACCATACTCAGAAAATCTAATTTTAAATTTTCTTGTATTTATTCCTTGAAAACCTTTCTAAACCGTAGCTTATTGGACAAAGCGTGGTTGATTTGCTGTATTTCTGCTGAAACAAATTATATTTTCATCCCATTCCAAAACCTTGCCCAAAATAGGAACTGATAGGTAACCAAGAGTGAATGCACAAGTATTATGACCGCGAACACCAACCTCAACGTACAGTTGTCCTATTATATCAAAAGTCCATCCAATTGATGGCTCATTACAATCAACCGTGTAATCTCGTTCAGCTACGGGTACATCATCAATCATAGCCTTAAAATGAAAGTGGGCTGAAAAACAGTTACCTGCACATAATTCTACATAGATGTAGATAGAAAATATCTCCCATTCAAAACTAACATCTTCATCCCAACATGAATTTTTACCATCTAACTTTCGGTTTTTACCTCGGTTTACTATGAGTTTTCGATTGTTTTCGTCTTTGGTTGAAGAAAATAAATCAATAAGCTTATTGATTTGATTATCAGATAGGGAAATCTCGTTTCTGGAACAGTAGCTGTCTATATTTTTTTTGAGGACTGATTCGATTGTCATACAGATAATACCATGTTTAATTGACTCTGTGCATTCTTAGCTTTTTTGCTTGCACATCCTTAAGACGATCTCACCAGCACATTTATGATTTTTTAATGTAGGAGAGATAACTGATGCGGTGAATATTATTGCTAATAATGGAGGGAAGCGATCGCGACTCTCAACCTTAAGTTTAGCTAGTAGCTCAAGAGTTTAGTTGGGAAAAAACTGGTTTAGCTACTAGGGAGGTAATTCAGAATTATCTGATTAAGGTTTAAATGATGAGGGCGATCGCTCCTTTTTTGTTTGGGAAACGACGATCGGACTGGGAAACGCGATCGCCCATTTCCTTTCTAAACTTTGCTTTCCTTTATTTAGGAGCAGTATTTCTAGAAATCACTAAGACCTCTAAACCTACACCCTGAACTTGATTTGTTTTATTCGCAGTTATGGTCTGATGATAATTGGTAGTAGTTTCCAACTCACAAGGAGATTGAGGATCGGTTGATTCTAGACTAGACAGTGTATTTTCTATATCTTGACAAATACCACTAATTCCTTCTGAAGCATCAACTTCCACCGATGAAATTAATGAAGTGTTCCCTAGATAAACGTTTATATTTTTGTTATCCTGGCTAGTGTTTTTGATAGTAAGAGTTTCTTTATTATTTTCATTTGTCATTAACACAATGCGACATGGGAGTTCATTCTTAACGTCACAGGTATATGGATCATTATCATCGGCGAACGCTACTCCTACAGACATATTCCATATCAGTAACGTAGCAAGCAACATAGATGCGACAGCTTTGTACAGTATCTTTCTCATTGTGTTCACCTTTTTCTTGTGTTTTTTTTGTGCTATGTAGATCATACATAGACCCTTTCCTTTTAGGTTTAGGATTGGTTTTATGGTTTATGTCTTGATCTACAAATATAAGACGTTTTTTCATCTTCTTTTGTGACAGCTTTTTGTTTTTTTTCTGACACTTCGTTTCCCTATCAGTGTTTAGAGGTCTCCTCATTCAATGCTGTTGTATCCTTTCATTATGAAAACTATTGATCGCCATACTAAACCAATCTCTCACCTACTCATTCAGGAGAAGAGGCAATAACACCACCATTACACCAAAAATTAAACAACGAGTCACATTGAGAAAAGCGATCGCCGAAAAATTACCAAACAAATATTTCGCGCTGCCGTAACCGTTACGCGATATTTGCCCTTCCTATTCCTTTCTAAATCTCATCTACTTTCGATCGCCACACCAAATCAACCTCTGACGGGACCATTTTCGCAAAGAGGCAACAAAAGTAGACCACACCAAAAATATTACCCCCCTGTATCCATCAACGACCTATCCCAACTCCACTGAATATCCTTCAACAAACTCCAAACACTAGGGAAAAGTTTCACCTCTCCCATAAACTGAGATTTTAACCCAGATTTACTATTATCCCCTGTCAAACTCCGCCACATAACATACGGTCTCAACCATCGCATCTGCTCCCTTGATAAACAACAGGAAAAAGATTTTCTCTGGCAACTTTTGCTAGCAGTTGATATGCAACAGGCAAAAAGTGACAAGGAAGAAATTTTTTCAGAGGGTGGGTGGTACAAAAAAAGACTTTTCTGCTCACCTTTGCTTGCTGTTCTATAGAATGGTTGAATAAAATTATTGATTTTATAAATATGTCTATTATCCTTTGATATCGAATCCAGTTGAACATTTGTCACTGCAACGATAGGAAGCAATCTCCTAAACCCCTGAAATTGCTTTATTCCACTCCGTTTCAGTTGCAATGACTTGGATATAGTAATTCTCCGGATTTGATGTGACTCTACTGAACTTTCGACACACCCATCTTTTTCTACCTCAACTACCTCAACACACTCTACTTCTGTTAATTCTGTAGCGTTCCCCTGAATCTTCCGATCGACTTGCTCCCTTGACTCCACAGCACTCTCCACATACTCTTGCTTTTCTGCCTCAACTAAGCGATCGCTCTCCACTTCTACCGATACTATTTCCCTTTCCTGAAAAGTCTGACCTACATTATCCCCTGACTCCACACAACTATCCACAAACTCAGATTTTTCTACCTCTACCACCTCTTCTTGTGATGGGAACCCACCTCTAACCCCTCCCAGGAAAGGAAGGTAGGATGATGGAGAAATAGAATGGCGATCGAATGTAGCGCAATCTTGTTTCGTTCCCGTCTCCAACCCTTTCCTTTCTTCCGACTCAACTTTCTCCTGCTTTTCCTGATTTATCAAGGACTTACGCATGAGGAACCCAATTTCCACGTTTGAGATTGCTTCGCTGCCGCTCGCAATGACAGAAACACCTTGTTTTGCGTAAGTCCTGTTTTTCCTTGGGGTAGACAACTTCCGAGA
>NZ_JAAHGT010000708.1 GCF_010672385.1 Okeania sp. SIO2F4 | reverse complement strand
GAAATGGGTAAATGGGCAAAATTAAGGCCAGGCGAACTTGTCCCTACCTAAAATCAGTTATTAGTTAAAAGAGGGAATAGGGAATAGGGAATAGGGAACAGGGGGAAATAATTAATTATTTCTGTAGGATAATTGATTTAATTTTTGATTGTTGGATATCTCTAATAGTATTAGAGCATCTTTCCTGGTTTCTTTTCCTCCATCAGTGTTTATTTTTCTCCATCAGTCCACTCAAATCATCTCATACCAATTCACTTAAAAGATATTACAAATAGTTTCAAACTTCAGATGTAAAAGAATTTATAGAAATTACTATAGATTGAAGGTTTTGAGCCTATAAAATCTTACTTTAGTCAGAAGTTATAAATTAAATTCTTGGTGTGAATAAATTTGAAAATAGCGAGAATGTCTTAATAGTAATGGCAAGTGTTATATAGCCAGAAGAAATGATTTGTGAGAAAAAACTGTAGGGGTTTGGTCTCCAAATCCCTTTGCACTTGGGGAAAAGAAACCAAACCCAGGATTTATAAAATCTTACAACCTATTTAGGATTGGTATATTTAAGTTTCTAGTCTAGTGTTCTAATTTTCTCGACTGCTGTAAAAAATCAGATCCTTTCAAGGAGAAAAAAAACAAAAAAACTTTTAATTAATCCTCTTATTTTTGAGAAGAGGTAATTATTAATTATTAATTGTTAATTATTAATTATTGAAGACTTCTATGATGAGTTACTGTTTTAATCCTAACTGCAAAAATCCACAAAATTCTCCGAAGGCTAAAATTTGCCAGAATTGCAATTCGCCATTATTATTAATTTCTCCAGTTATTAGTAAAGATACAGAAATAGAAAAAAAGAAAATTATTCCGTCAGTAGATAGTAATTCTACAATAATTAACCAGTCTCGTTACCGCATCCTTAAACTTATTGGATATGGTGGTTTTGGTAGAACTTTTTTAGCGGTAGATGAAGCAAGTTCTATTCAAAAAGTTTGTGTAATTAAACAATTTTTTCCCCAGAATAAAAATTATCGCCAAAATTATCCTCAATCTTCAGAAACAATTTCTAGTAGTGGAGAACTTAAGGTAAAAACAACCTCTGAAAAAGCTGTAGAATTATTTCAGCAAGAAGCACAACAATTAAAAACCTTAGGCAGTCATTCTCAAATTCCCGAATTATTTCAATCTTTTCAACAAGACGAACAACAATACCTAGTTCAAGAATATATTAAAGGTAAAAATCTTGCCCAAGAATTAGCAGAAAAAGGTGTCTTTACTGAGGCTAAAATTCGGGAATTGTTAAATGATTTATTGCCAGTATTACAGTTTGTGCATAAATCTCAAATTATTCATCGAGATATTAAGCCAGAGAATATTATTCGTCGCACTACAGGTAAACTTGTTTTGGTAGATTTTGGTGCTGCTAAGTTAGTAGAGAAAAAAGGTTTACCTCAAACAGGTACTATTATTGGTAGTGCTGCTTATACTGCTCCCGAACAACTTATGGGTAAGGCGGTTTTCGCCAGCGATATTTATAGTTTCGGTGTTACTTGTATTCATCTTTTGACTCAAGTCTCACCCTTCGATCTATTTGATAGTAGAAATAGTAAGTGGGTGTGGCGAGATTATTTAAAAATGCCTGTCAGTGAGGAACTTGGTAGAATTTTGGACAAGATGTTGCAAAGTGCTACTAATCGCCGTTATCATTCTGCCACTGCTATTCTGAGACATCTTAACCCCCAGTCTACTTATATGGAGACTGTTCATTTTTCTGCTTCTTCAGCAGTTCCGAAAAAATTAACTCCACAAGCAAAAATTCGACGAGAGTTGCAGGAAGTTTTAGCTCTTGAGTCGGTGAAAGTTCAGGTAAGTCGCGTGAAGAAAACTTTGACTGTTGTGATTAGTAGAAAATCGAACAACAAAGTTAATTATGCCAAAATTTTAAAGATAATTTCGGCTAAGTTGACCGCTCTAAAATTGCCAAATATAGATAAGGTGAAATTGTTAGGTAAAGCTCAGGGAAAAACTGTGCCAGAATGGCAACAAGTCTTGAGAATTGATCGTAAAGCTAGATGGAAAAATAAAATTGTGAGACTGCAAAAAAGTCAGGGTTTTATTAAAATATCGCAGTTAGGAACTCAGAGTTTTTGGTTGGCTAGATTTAGGGAAAGAAAATTTTGGCTAGATACTTTAATGTTTGCTTTAACGTGGTTTATTTTTGGTTATCAAATAATTATTTGGCATCCTCTAATTGCTTTGATAATTGCCTCAGCTTTTATGACGGTTAAACATCAGGTGGGAAAACAGAATAAATTGGCAACTAATAATTTATTTGCTACAGTAGCAACTATATTTTTAATAGTAGGTTTGTTAGGTTTTAGGTTTTGGATTTCTGATATTTTTGGTTTACTCTTAAGTTGTTTATTTGTAGCTCTACCGATATTTTATGTTAGGGAGGAAATGGGAATTTAGAATTGAGAATTTAGAATTGAGAAACGATGAAGTCAGGAGTCAGGATCAATAGCTTCGATGCCATTTCTTATTGTGCAAAAAACTGTAGGATTTTGGTCTCCAAACCCCATTTTCTTTGTTCCTTCCTTATTCTCTCTTAACTTGTTATTTTAAACAAATAACAAACACACAAAAAAAATCTGGTTTAGCAATTTACATCATCACTCCGAAGTTAGATTCTGTTATGAGTAATTTTCTCGAAAATATTCCTTGGGCAAAATTGAAATTTCAGACCAGAGCGCTCGACTCATCTACTTTCCTTTTTTCCTTCTTCCTTATTCCTTCAACTAAATGAATTACACACCCAAAAAATCTGGTTTAGCAATTTACATCATCACTCCGAAGTTAGATTCTGCTATGAGTAATTTTCTCGAAAATATTCCTTGGGCAAAATTGAAATTTCAGACCAGAGCGCTCGACTCATCTACTTTCCTTTTTTCCTTCTTCCTTATTCCTTCAACTAAATGAATTACACACCCAAAAAATCTGGTTTAGCAATTTACATCATCACTCCGAAGTTAGATTCTGCTATGAGTAATTTTCTCGAAAAACAAAACAAAAAATATTGTCATCTTGTGAAGCTCCAATCAACTTATGTGCTTGTTTTTCCTGTTATCAAATCTTTCGATCTATCCCTCCTCAGTGAAAAATCACTAAAATTTTCATTTTATGAAGCTCCTAAAAAATTCGCGCGTCAAAGGATTTTCGGTTGCATCCTCGCAATTTTTGTGATATTATAAAAACTATATGATGTAACTCGCCTATATGCATGATTTTTTATTCAACTAAATTTACTGGCTAAAAGACAATCAAGTATTCAGAAATTTTCCCCATGAGCGATACCAGAAATATCTTCATCTTGTAAAGCTACCATAAACTCATATCCTTGCTTTTCCCATCTAATCTATAAGTTGCTCAATGAAAAACCACTAAAATGTTCATTTGATGAAGCTCCTAAAAAAATTTGCGCCTCAAAGGATTTTCGGTTGCATCCTCACAATTTTTGTGATATTATAAAAACTATATCATGTAGCTCGCCTATATACATGATTTTTTATTCAACTTATGCCGCGATAGAACTCAGTTCCGCTTTTCGGCTGTCGCCGACATGAAACGCTGCGCGATATGTTTGCGCAGCATTCCACAGTTTTTCCTGCGGCGGCTATATCGCTCAGGTTGTAGAAAAGAAAATCAATGTAAAAGATGCCAAATTGATTCTATAGACCAATCTACTTTTCTTTTTCCTTCTTACCTCAAACAAATGACAAACACACCAAAAAAAATCTGATTTAGCAATTGATATTACCAGTCCGGAGTTAGGTTTAGCTATTAGTAATTTTCCTGAAAGTGTTCGCTCTGAAACTTGGAACTTAGGGCGAGACCCATAGACTCATCTACATTTCCTTCTTACCTCAAACAAATGACAAACACACCAAAAAAATATGGTTTAGCAATTCACACTACCAGTCCGGAGTTAGGTTTAGCTATTAGTAATTTTCCTGAAAGTGTTCGCTCTAAAACTTGGAACTTAGGGCGAGACCTATCGACTCACTTACACCAAAAATTACAAGAATTTATGCCACCTCAAACTTGGCAAGATTTAAGCTTTATTGCTGTTGCTAAAGGTCCGGGAAGTTTCACAGGTACTCGTATTGGTGTAGTCACAGCTAGAACTTTAGCTCAACAGTTAGATATCCCACTATTTGCAATTTCAACTTTAGCAACTATAGCTTGGTCATATAAACATAAAATTCAGAATTTATCCATACAAATGCCAGCTCAAAGAGAGCAGTTATTTACAGCTATTTATCAGGCAGAAGAAATGGGTATCAATCATCTTTTAGAAGATACACTAATGAATCCCGCAGCATGGGAAAAAATCTTAGAAAACTGGGAAAATTCTTATCAGTTAATTCAGGTTGAAAATGGTTTAGGAAAATATGTTGTCAATCTATTAGAATTAGCTCATTTAGAATGGCAAAAAGGAAACAGACCCCATTGGTCAGAAGCATTACCTTTTTATGGACAACATCCTGTAGAAAAGTGATAAATTAATTGCCATACTACTGAGGTAAAAAAATCTAGGTTTTAGGGAACATAGGCAACAAGCAAAAGAAAATAATAATAGGGCGTTGCTGAATCAAGGTATGAAAATAAAAACTGAATAATCTAAAATATTTGTCATTCAATAGTGAGGGCGATCGCTACCGCAATGCGGACTATTATCCCCAAGAAAATAAATCACCAATAATATAATCGTCGCTCACTAGCATGAGAAATGCTAAAGAGTTAGAGTAGGAATATTAGAGTGGGGAAAGACTTAATTTTTGCACTTTTGCCAGATTAATTTAATTTTTCTTTGTTGTTTTGATGTTAACTGACCGTAAACTTGAATAATTTCTTCATGTGTATAGTCAATAATAATTGCACTTAATTGATTAGCAGTTTTGGCTTGTCAGATTAAATCTTTTAATTTTACTAATGCTGCTTTTTGCTTCATAACTATAACTATAGGACTACCCATTAAGGTATTTGACATTGATAAAAGCTAAAAAGATATTTTAGTCAAGTTTTATATGAATGGTTTTTGGTTTTTGCTTTCCGTGTAGCAATATAGAGAGTATA
>NZ_JAAHGT010000707.1 GCF_010672385.1 Okeania sp. SIO2F4 | reverse complement strand
TAATAGTTTCAAACTTTAAATGTCAAATAATTGCCTGAAACTGTTGTTTTATCAAAGTTTTTAGCAATCGCAAATCTGGCATTCTCAATTCTCAATTCTCAATTCAGTGAAACGATATAAGATGTCCGGACTACAAACATTTAATTGTTAATATCTGTACTTCATATACGACGGAATCTGCTGTATTTACTTGCAACTATTTTTTCAACGACAATCAATCATAACAAAATGTAATTAGGGGAAATAAAAATTCAGCAATGCCATGAAAAATTTAAAATGGTTGCAGGGAATTAGAACAGGATTCAGTGTACTTACTATTAATTTAATTTTAGCATTTATTGGTTTAGAAGCTGTATCACTAGGATTTTATTATGCTGAGGAAGATCAACTATTTTATACGAGAAAAAATATTACTTCCAAAGTGCGAGAAGAGTTGGAAAAAGGAGGAACTAGACTTGGAACAGATTTAAATAATCAATCAATATTAGAGAGAATTCATCCGTTTTTTGGCTATGTACTTAAAGCAGGTTCCTTTACCAATGAAGAATTAGGAGTAAGGGTTAATAATTATGGTCTTATATCTGAGTATAATTATCCTTTTGCTAAAACAAATAAAAATCAGTTTATTATTGGTGTATTTGGCGGTTCAGTAGCAAATAATTTTGCTGTTAATCTTAGTGTGAATCAATCTAGAGGAAATCAAGAGTTTATTAACAGCTTAAAAACTATACCCGATTTAGCAGATAAAGAAATAATTATTCTCTGTTTTGCTGGTGGGGGTTACAAACAACCACAACAATTATTGATGTTAAATTACTTTCTTTCCATCGGTCAAGAATTTGATATGGTAATTAATATCGATGGCTTTAATGAAGTCGCACTATCTCACCAAAATAATCTGAAAAAAATAGAGTTATCTTTGCCAAGTATTCAGCATATTTTACCTTTAACACGATTAGCTAGTGATGATTTGTCGGTAATGAAGGCGATAGTGGAAATTAGCGAACTGAAAAATAATTTATCAACTGCTATTAATAAGTTGGAAAGTTGTAAATTAGCATTGTGTCATGGTTTAAGAAGTTTGCAACTCAAAGGATTACTAGATAGCTATCAAAAAGAAATTCTTAAATACGATGAACAAGTTGCTAGAAATTCTAGCAAAATTGATGGCAGTGACAGTTTAGTATATTTGAATAAAATTCCAGAAGTATTAGAAGATGAAATTGCCTTTGATAAAATTGGCAAAAATTGGTATGAATCATCCCTAGCAATGAGTCAAATTCTAGCCAAGAGAAATATATGGTATTTTCACTTTATTCAGCCCAATCAATATTATCCTACAGAAAGAGTCTATAGCCCAGAAGAAAAAATTTTTATCATCGAAGATCATCCTTATGCTATAGGAGTTAGAAAAGGTTATCCAGTATTACTTTCTCAAATTAATAGCTTAAAAGAAGCTAGGGTTAATATTTTTAATGGTGTGAATATTTTTGATCGGGAAAAAGAAATAGTTTATCGAGATGCTTGCTGTCACTATAATTTTCTGGGAGACACTATTTTAGAAAATTATATTGCTAATTCTATTAAAAATGTTATGGAAAAGAAAGATGGAAAATGATTTAAGTGGAAAAAATTCAGGAGTAAATGGAAAAGGTAGATGGCAAAATGTGACTGGAGTAACCAGGAGTTTCTCTGAGTGAAAATTTTTCCATCCTCGGCAAAATAACAGAGAAAATCTGAGTCGAAGGCGAACTTTGATTAAAAGTATGATGGAAAATCAAAATGTCTGATGAATTAAGTAGAGAAAATCAACAGGTGAGAAAATTCAGGAGTAAATGGAAAAGGTAGATGGCAAAATGTGACTGGAGTAACCAGGAGTTTCTCTGAGTGAAAATTTTTCCATCCTCGGCAAAATAACAGAGAAAATCTGAGAAAGCTAGAAGGAAAGTTGGATTGAAACTGTGATGATTAAGTGGAAAAAATTCAGGAGTAAATGGAAAAGATAGATGGCAAAATGTGACTGGAATAACCAGGAGTTTCTCTGAGTGAAAATTTTTCCATCCTCGGCAAAATAACAGAGAAAATCTGAGTCGAAGGCGAACTTTGATTAAAAGTATGATGGAAAATCAAAATGTCTGATGAATTAAGTAGAGAAAATCAACAGGTGAGAAAATTCAGGAGTAAATGGAAAAGGTAGATGGCAAAATGTGACTGGAATAACCAGGAGTTTCTCTGAGTGAAAATTTTTCCATCCTCGGCAAAATAACAGAGAAAATCTGAGTCGAAGGCGAACTTTGATTAAAAGTATGATGGAAAATCAAAATGTCTGATGAATTAAGTAGAGAAAATCAACAGGTGAGAAAATTCAGGAGTAAATGGAAAAGGTAGATGGCAAAATCTGACTGGAATAACCAGGAGTTTCTCTGAGTGAAAATTTTTCCATCTTCGAAAAAATAACAGAGAAAATCTGAGAAAGCTAGAATAAAAGTTGGATTAAAAGTCTGATAGAAAAGTAAAGTGGAAAATTAGTTCAACATAAAAAATGAAAAGGCAACAAAATTTAGTAGTAAATCTAGGAATAACAATAGGTACATTTATATTTGTTGTGATAGTGGGATAAATAGGATTAAGAATAGCAAAAATTGAACATCCTCCATCTCCAAGAACATATGAAAAATCAGAAAGTAAGTCTCTATATACTAGCAAAGATCCGAATCGAGGTTAGTCAGGAAATCGTAGTGCCAAAGCATTTTGGAAAGAAGAAGGTATAACTTCTGAATTGAAAATGAATAGTGGGGGTTTTCAGGATTATGAACGGAGTAAAACAAAACCATAAAATGGATTGATAATTGCTTTATTATGAGATTCTTTTACAGAATAAATTCATGTCAAATTAGAAGATACTTATGGTGCAATAATGGAGGAAAAATTACAACAATGTCCTGTCTTAAAAGACCGAAAAGTGGGGATAATTAATTTTGGCGTACAAGGTTATGGAACAGCCCAAGAATTAATGACTTTCAGACATCATGTTTGGGATTATGCACCAGATTTAGTCATATTAGCTTTTTATGCAGCTAATGATATTCGGAATAATTATCGCCCTCTAGAGCGCAACTACTTAAGACCTTATTTTGTCTATAAAAATGGTGAATTAGAATCAGATATGTCATTCCGTACTATGAAATCTTGGCCAAGAGGTCGTTATGTTTTTTCAATGGTTGATATATTACTAATTTGGTTGATAGAAAATTATCTGATTTTACAGCTAATTATAAAAATTGATATGGATAGTAAAAAAAGTCTATTTTTAAATGATTATGGTAAAATTATTATCTCTTTTTATGGAGAACCTCAATTAAATTATGACTGGGATAAAGGTTGGCAAGTAATCAAAGGTTTGATTAAATTAATGAGAGATGAAGTATATGAAAAGGGAGCAGATTTTATGATTATAGCAATTAGCGAGTCTCATCAAGTACATCCCGACTTAGAACACAGTCAAAAATTTCAAAATAATCATAATTTGTCAGATTTATACTATCGAGATCGGAGGATAGAAGAATTTGGCAAACAAGAGAATATTCCCGTGTATATTTTAGCCAGACCTTATAGGAGAAAAAGCAGAAAAAATAGGGAAGTGTTTATATGGGTTTGATAATGCGGAACCCTGTGGAGGTCATTTCAGTTATCAGTTAGCCTCCTGGGGGAGGAACTGCGCAATTCAGTTATCAGTTAGCCTCCTGGGGGAGGAACTGCGTTAACAGTACCCCTAGCTGTTTGCGCAGCATGACCTAGGAAAGCTTCGGGATTGCAATATGGAATATTCTATTTTCTCGGGGGGAGATTAGATATGGCGAACTTCGGAGCGGCTCTGAAAGAGCGGGAAACCTCGCCATCCAAGGACCGCTTTTTATCCCCTTAAAAGGGGAGGCTTGAGACCACAATTTTTCGGTCATTGGAATATAGAAGGTCATAAATTTGCATGATAAATCATATCAAATTATTTATGTGATAAGTATAAATTGGAAAGGTATGTTCAATAATTAATAATTAACAATTAACAATTAATAATTACCTCTTCTGTAATAGAAGGATTAGGTTAAAAGGAATTTTTTTCTTCTCAAGGGGAGATTGGATATGGTTAAGTAACCCATCCATCCCACCCTACGGGAAACTTCGTTAGATTCGGTGATTAATGTGGTACAACTGACGGGGTAAATATTTTTTGCTTGTTCCCTATCCTCCGACCCGTCTTCCCTAGGACCTACGGAGGTTACATGCAACGTCCCTACCTCCAACCTCCGACCTAAAACCATCAATATATGTACTTCCAGAGAGTAGGAAACTGCTGTATATAATCATAAAAATTCCTCATCGGATAACTCTTAGGATAAATAGAACATCAGTCAGAAATACATAGTATTTCTGCTGGAGCAAAACTGAAAAAATATCTAAATTACTTGCTATAAAATTGCCATGAAAAACTTGAGTATTTTGAAAAAACCCTCAGAACTATGGAAAATCGTTTTGATGAATATAATTTTCTTATTTGTATTTTTAGAATTAGGTTCTCTGGGTTGGTATTTTGTTAGATATAAGCAATTTTTCTACACCAGAGAAAAAGTAGCAGAAAATAATCAAGGAGAAGAACTAGAAAATCAAGAAGAAAATGAAAATGAAAATGGAAATACTAATACCAATACAAATCCGATGGGAATCAACTTAGCAGGAATTAGGTTAGAAAATTCTGTAATAGAAAGAATTCATCCTTACTTTGGCTATGTGCAAAAACCAGGACCAGATTTTCGAGAAGGTTTTAAATATAATGCTGCTGGTTTTATTTCTCCTTATGATTATCCTTATCACAAGAAGAATGATAATCAATATATAATCGGAGTCTTTGGTGGTTCCGTTGCATCGAACTATTCAATATATGAAATTCAGAATCAAATCTTAGAAAAGACATTAAAACAAATTCCAGAATTTAAAGATAAGGAATTTATTATCTTGTCTTTTGCAACAGGAGGCTATAAGCAACCACAACAACTAATATTATTAAACTACTTTCTTTCCATCGGTCAAGAATTTGATATGCTGATCAATATAGATGGGTTTAATGAGGTAATTTTGGCAAAAGAAACA
>NZ_JAAHGT010000706.1 GCF_010672385.1 Okeania sp. SIO2F4 | reverse complement strand
TCGTTGTGTAATTCATTCCTATCAAGCAGGGTCAGTGCCAAAAGTGCCATTAGTAGCAGAGTATTTAGAAACCGGATATGAATCAATAATGAATTTAGAAGTTCCAGTAATTGACAACCCCTATATAGAAAAATTGTTAGCACAGGATCGAGCGATGGCTTCAAACAATGTTGATGTAGAACCCCTGCTACATACAACAGTTTCTGCATCAACTTGTATTCGCAGAGAATTAAAATCTATGTTAGTAGTTCGTACCTCCTATCAAGATGAACCAAATGGAATTATTTGCTTGCATCAATGCGATCGCTATCGGAATTGGAGAAAAGATGAAATTGAACTCCTAGAAGCTGTTGCTCAACAAGTAGGAATTGCCCTCGCTCATGCTCATTTATTGGAGCAAGAAACTCGCCAACATCAACAGCTTGTTGCACAAAATATTGCTCTTCAACAAGCAAGACAAGCAGCAGAAGTAGCTAATAAAGCTAAGAGTGAATTTTTGGCTACTATGAGTCATGAAATTAGAACTCCAATGAATGGAATAATTGGTATGACTTCTTTGTTAATTGATACTAATTTGAATTCAGAACAACAAGAATATATCCATGATATCCATACTTGTAGTATTGCACTGCTAAGAATTATTAATGATATTCTTGACTTTTCTAAAATTGAGTCTAATAAATTGGATTTTGAGGAAAGACCTTTTAATTTAAGATTATGTCTGGAAGAGTGTATTGATTTGCTTGCTATTCAGGCAGTTAATAAAAAAATTGAATTAGCTTATTTGATTGAGGATAATACACCAAGTATAATTTTAGGGGATGAAACAAGATTACGTCAAATTTTAGTTAATCTGATTACTAATGCTGTTAAATTTACAGCCAAAGGAGAAGTTTTAGTTGATGTTTCAGCTCAAAAAATACCAGGTTCAGAAAATATTATTAATTCTCCAGATTCAGAAGTATTGAAACTTCCCGAAGATAGCAGTGATAATCAACAGAGTATAGCTAGTAATTTATATGAAATAAAATTTGCTGTAAAAGATACAGGAATTGGGATTCCCCGAGATAAAATGCACAAATTATTTCAACCATTTAGTCAAGTAGATAGTTCCACAACTAGACAATATGGAGGAACAGGATTAGGATTAGTTATCAGTAAACGTTTATGTGAGATGATGGGTGGTAAAATGTGGGTTGAAAGTCAAGAAGGAATAGGCTCTACGTTCTATTTTACCTTAACTGTAAAAGTTGATAAAGATATTACAAGTCAATTTAATCCTATCAATAATTTAGCTGATAAACGATTATTAATTGTAGACGATCGTCCTTCTTGTTTACAAATTTTAACTCAGCAATTGAACCAGTGGGGAATTTTATCTCATACTGCAACATCAGGTCTTGCAGCAATTAATATGCTCAAGAATGGAACTGCTGACCAAAATCAAAATTTTGACCTAATAATCATTGGTATGGAAATGTCAGAAATGGATGGAGTTGCAACTGCTATTGCTATTAGAGAAATACCCAAGTATAAATATCTGCCATTAGTTATGTTAACTCCTATTGGTAAATCACCCACAAAAAATCAACTCCAACAACTCAACTTAGCTGCCCTACTAAATAAACCAATTAAACAATCGCAGCTATACAATATACTGGAGAAAATATTCTCTAATTTACCAGTTAAATAGTAGTTAATAATTAGTAAAAGAGACTTTTGTTTTTCTTCTATAAGACAAATATTAACCCTTCTCTTGTTGATAGTTAAAACCTGATATATTGTTAACTTATAGTATTTTTAAATTCAAATTTTTATGAATCCACAAAAATCACATAATAATTCCTCTGTAATAATGATAGTAGATGATAAAAAATCTATGCGTCATCTCCTGCGTAAAGCATTAGAATCAGAAGGATATCAAATAATAGAAGCAAAAAATGGCAAGCAATGCTTAGAAAAATGTAGTTTTCAAATACCAGATTTAATTTTAATAGATGCAATGATGCCAGAGATTGATGGCTTTGCTTGCTGTGTTAAATTACAAGAAATTTTTAGTCAGAATTTATCAAGTAATTTATTTCCAGATAATAACCTAGATAGTAACCTAGATAGTAACCTAGATAGTAACCTAGATAGCAACCCTTTACTTTATCAGACTCCATTGTTAATAATTACCTCTATTGAAGACAAAGAATTTGTTGACCTCGCCTTCGCAGTTGGTGCAATGGATTATATTACTAAACCAATTAAATGGTCTGTTTTACGTCAGCGAGTCCGTAGACTTTTGCAAATTAATAAACTGGTAAAAGAATTAAAACAGCAAACAGAAACTGCTAGATTTATGACGTTTATTCAAGAACGGGTACGTCAATCATTAAACCTTGATGATATTCTCAAAACTGCAGTACATGAAGTCCGAAAATTTCTCAAAACTGACAGAGTATTCATATATAAATTTAAGCCAGATGGGACAGGAGAAGTAGTTATGGAATCTGTTAGTTACAATCGAGAATCTATTGTAGAAAGCATGAGTAAATTTAGTGACAATGCACAGGATAAATCTGCTAATCAAGAACATATACCTATTGGAGATTTAATTCCATATCATGTTGAATTTCTGAGTAAGTTTCAAGTAAAAGCTAACTTAGTAGTACCAATATCAAAGATTAATACAGAACAAACGTCTGATGGGAATTTTGAGTATACTCAACAACAACTATGGGGATTATTAATTGCTCACCACTGTTCAACACCTAGAAAATGGCAATTTTCAGAAATGGATTTTATTGAATGTTTAGCGGGACAGTTAGCGATCGCTATACAACAATCAGAACTATATCAAAAATTAGTGACTGCGAATCAAAAGTTAGTTGAATTTGCCAACTTTGATAGTTTAACTAAGGTTGCTAACCGTCGTGTGTTTGAGGAATATATTGATAGGGAGTGGCGACGAATGGCAAGGGAAAAAGCGCCAATAGCTTTGATTATATGTGACGTTGACTATTTCAAGTGCTACAATGATACTTATGGTCATCCAGCAGGAGATATGTGTCTGCAAGCAATTGCTAATGTCATTAAAGCAGAAGTCAAGCGACCAGCAGATTTAGTAGCACGTTACGGTGGGGAAGAATTTGTAGTTGTATTACCTCAAACAGATGCTCAAGGTGGATTTCATCTAGCAGAATTGATTCGTAAGCGACTTTTAGATTTAAAGTTAGTTAATGCTGGTTCTCAAATATCAGAATTTGTTACCATGAGTTTAGGTGTAGCAAGCACTATTCCTGTACCTGGATATTCCTGGGGAAAGTTGATTAAAACAGCAGATGAAGCTCTCTATCAAGCAAAGGAAGAAGGACGCGATCGGACAATTATCCAAACTTTTTGAACTGCTAATTTTTCTAATTATATTATATAGAGTAAATATTTAAGGTAAAGTCTACTATTCCCTATTCCCTATTCCCTATTCCCTAGCGCGTAGCGCTATAAAATTTATGGTTTATCGGTATATTTTATTTAATAAACCCTATAATGTCTTGAGTCAGTTTACTGAAAACCGCGATAGCAACCATCGACATCATACTCTAAAAGAGTATATTTCAGTTGATTCAGTCTATCCAGTTGGCAGATTAGACCAAGACAGTGAAGGTCTTTTACTATTAACAAATCACGGACAACTTCAACATCGACTAACCAATCCTAAATTTGCTCATCCTCGTACTTATTGGGTGCAAGTAGAACGAATACCAGATATAACAGCATTGAAGCAACTACAGGAGGGTGTAACAATAAAAAATTATCAAACACGACCTGCAAAAGTTAAATTGTTATCTGTAGAACCTTCCCTACCACCGCGCAACCCACCAATTCGATTTCGCAAAACTGTACCCACTGCATGGTTAGAAATAACTCTCACAGAAGGTCGTAACCGTCAAGTACGAAGGATGACAGCAGCAGTAGGTTTTCCCACACTGCGGTTAGTTAGAATAGCGATCGCTCATCTTCGTCTTGAGGAACTAAAACCTGGCGAGTGGCGAGACCTAAATTCAACTGAAATTGAATCTCTCAAGCAGATATAGTGAAGTCAGAAGTCAGAAGTCAAAAGTCGGAAGTGAGTATAATATGCATCTTACTTATTTGTTATAGCTGAAGTTTTATAGTGCTAGGCAAATACCTTAGGACATTCTTCTGTTCCCTATTCTCTATTCGGTGTTGCTGAACCAAGGGATGAATCTTTCACTCCCTACACTCCCCACACTCCCCACACCCCCCACACTAATTCATCCCACATATAAGCAACGCCCCCTATTCCCTATTCCCTATTCCCTTCTTGCCACAAATTGATTCTTGCTTCAATTTAGCTTGATGCTCACAACGAAAACCATCCTTGCACCATTGTTTGATATTGACCTGTGAGAGTTTTACCACATCTGTACATTTTGGTTCTATTACCTGACTTTCCACCGCCCATATTAAACTACGAATAATATCTAAACCTGTCTTGAGGCGAGATTCTTGATTTCCTGGTACACCTATTTCTTTAACAATATCAGTTTCTACCCAGATTCCATGAGAACCCAGAATAATTTGTGCTAACCACTTTGCTCTAGGTAAATGACTAGGAGATGTGACTAATTTAATATGTCGCGCTCTCCATTTTTCCAAAATTGGCATAGTAAAAAAGAAGTTACCAAAAGTAGATTTAGCGCAATGTTCTAACCAAACTTGCTCTAAAGGAGCATTTACCCGTTGAAATAATCCTATAATACAGGGATCTTTAGAACCAGCAGAAATTAATATAGGTGTCTGAGGATATTGTTTAGCCACTTGAGCAATATAAATTTCTCGTTTAATACTACCACCCAAAACCAAGTAAGCATCAACAGGAGCGTTTGATGCTGAGTTTAGCAAAATAGTATTTCCTACTAACCAAACTAATAGACCAGAAATTATGGGCAAAAATATCAAAAGTAGTATTTTTCTAATTTTCTTGTTTCTACGAATGTTGGGATTTTCTCGCATATAAATTATCTTGAGTTATATCATGTCCAGCTTTCTTAATAATCTCGACTAAAACTGTGAAAAAAAAGCTAGACCTCACTTGATAAGCAAAATCTTGTAGGGACGTTCCATAGAACGTCCCTACAA